>JAVBRW010000209.1:0-3058 GCA_031547475.1 Planctomycetota bacterium | reverse complement strand
TTGACGGCGAATTCGGCAACATGGTTGGAGGAGGAGTTGGTACTGAATATGAGGTTTTTCATGCCATCCCTTTCCCGCGGCTGCAAAAAGGCCCGTATAGCGGGATACCCGTCGCGATCCACCGAACCTAATAGGCAGGTTTCACTTCTGGCCAAGAGCGCCAAAGCGCTTTCCATCATGGCGTTCATCAGGCAACATCCACCGCTTCCAGCGACGAGTCTCCGTTATCGATGTCTTCCACGTCGGGTTGATCCTTCGCGGAATCGTCGGCAGCGGCATCGCTTGCAGGTTTTGCATCGATGGCGATGACATTGTCCACAAGGCGCTGGGTGATCAATTGCTCGAGTTCTGTCGCCACGTCAGGATTGTCCCGGAGGAACTGGCAGGCGTTGTCGCGGCCCTGGCCGATGCGGTTCTCGTTATAGGAGAACCAGCTCCCGGTCTTGGCGATGATGTTCATTTCGGTCCCGAGATCCACAATCTCTCCCAGCCTGTTCACCCCCTGGTTGAAGAGGACCTGGAAGGTGGCGGTCTTGAACGGCGGCGCCATCTTGTTCTTCACCACCTTCACCTTGGTATCGCTGCCGTAGATCTCGTCGCCGCGCTTGAGGGGTTGGCCACGGCGGATGTCGAGGCGCACCGAGGAGTAGAATTTCAGGGCGTTGCCGCCGGTGGTGGTCTCGGGATTGCCGAACATGACGCCGATCTTCATGCGGATTTGGTTGATGAAGATGATGCAGGTGTTCGACTTCTTGACAATGCCGGTAAGTTTCCTGAGCCCCTGACTCATGAGCCGCGCCTGCAGGCCGACGTGGCTCTGGCCCATCTCGCCATCCAACTCGGCTTTGGGCGTGAGGGCGGCCACCGAGTCGATGACGACGATGTCGACAGCATTCGACTTCACCAGCATCTCGCAAATTTCCAGAGCCTGTTCGCCGCTATCGGGCTGGCTTACCAGGAGGCTGTCCAGGTCAATGCCGAGCTTTTTGGCATAAGAGGGATCGAGGGCGTGTTCGGCGTCGATGAAAGCCGCGACGCCGCCGGTCTTCTGGGCGTTGGCGACGCACTGCAGGGCCAGGGTTGTCTTGCCGGAGGATTCCGGGCCGTAGAATTCCACAATCCGCCCCTTCGGCACGCCACCGACGCCAATGGCCGCGTCCAGAGTCAGCGACCCGGTGGAGATGACGTCGCACTTCACCACGTTTTCCGAACCCAGCCGCATAATGGCCTCGGGGCCGAAGCGCTTGCCGATGTCGGCGAGGGCGTTGGCGAGTTCGTCGGCCTTGCTCTTGCCGCCTTTTTCGCCGGACTTGGCGTCCTTGATGTCCTTGGCCGGTTTTTCAGCAGCTTTTCCCGGCTTTTCCAACTTTTCGGCTTTGGGGCGTGCCATGGCGGGTCTCCTGGGGAGGTGGTGGATGAGGCTACCGGCGGGACGCGGTGGGCCGCCGGCCGCGACAATCACTTTTCCGATATGGGGCAATAGATGCGGAAGGCGCCGCTGGTGAGGAAATCGGCGTCATAGAATTCGTAGCTGGGAGCGGAGAAGTCGAACGTATACGTATCCTGCGACCGGATCCACTCATTATAGATGTATAAGAAAGCGGAACCCACCTCGGCCATGGAGGCGATGCGGCAGGAACAATACACACCGTCGGCCAACGTCACTGTCTCCATACCATCCGGCGCGGCGGAGCCAGGCTTGAGGGCCATGGCGGCATAGTAGTCGATATGATCGGGATCAACACCGAGGGAGACGCCGAAAGATTCGGTGGCATGGGCTGGATCGACCGGGAAGCCCGCCATGCGCGGCATAAACTGGTCTTCCCAAACCTTGCGGCAGTTGACGCCAACATCCTGCATGCTGGTCCGGATCTTGTAGCCGGCCACCACGAGGCGCGGGCGCCGGACAATATCGATAGCAAATGCGGCCATGGCAAATCCCCCAAGGAAAACTCACACACTCGCGGAAAAAGCTACCTTATCACCCGATGCAATCCCACCACCTTGCCGCCGATGCGGAAATCCGCCTCCGGGTCGACGCGGAAGGGCTGGTATTTCTCGTTCTCCGGCACCAGTTCAAGCGCGCCGTCGGGCAGCCAGCGGAAGCGCTTCACCGTGGCCTGTCCGTCGATGATGGCGACGCCGATCTCGCCCGATTCCACCTTCGGCTGCTGGCGGACGATGGCGTAGTCGCCATCCCAAAACCCGGCCTCGATCATCGAATCGCCGCTCACGCGCAGGGCGAAATGCAACCCCGGTTCGTAAATAACGTCGAGGTCGAGATATCCGTCCAGGTTTTCCAGGGCCTCGATGGGAGACCCGGCCGCCACCCGCCCGACGATGGGCACGCCGCGCTCGGGGATGAGGAAGTCGGGGGCGATCTCGATATTCCTGGCCATGCCGGGCCGGCGGTTGATGTAGCCCTTCTTCACCAGCGCTTCGAGATGGTCGTTCACCGCATTGGTGGAGGCGAAGCCGAAAGCTTGGCAAATCTCCCGCACGCTGGGAATGCATCCTTCCTCCCGCAGCGACCGGAGGATGAAGGAAAAAATCTCTTCCTGCCGCTTGGTCAGCCCGCGCATGATTTGAATCCCCTGAACAAGTGTTCAATCATTATGATTGTGTTATACTGAACCGATGTACAGATGTCAAGACTATGAAACCGAATTTTTTGCACAAAAAAGTAGTGATGCCAGCGGTTGTGGGAACGAAACGGGATATCCGCAACCGGTAGTGGCTCGGGGAGATGAAAATTTTCACCGCAATCTGTCTGCAGATGCTTGGGCACATGGCACCAAAACCGTTTCCATGTCCCAGTTTCCCATGTTGTTGTTGCCCGACGCCGAAAGGAGCGGAGGGTGGTATTGGGAAAAGACGTAAGCGGCAAAGGGTGATAAGCAGCGGCTCGGGAAAATGCGTTATTGAAACGCTGTGGCGCCGCTGTCGGTGGAGACACCTCCGCAATGAAGCGATAACGCATCTCTCTCAGGCCATTTGTACCAAATCTCCTTAAAAATGTCCGAAAATTCCACCCCACACGTCATCCCCGCGAACGCGG
>JAVBRW010000310.1:0-3555 GCA_031547475.1 Planctomycetota bacterium | reverse complement strand
CCCCCACCATTCTCGTCCGCACCGGCCACGGCGCCAAAGCGGAAAAGGAAGGCGAAACCAAGCCCGATTATGTGGCGGACAACCTTTTGGACGCGGCGGAATGGATAATCGGGCGGGAAGGGAAGTAGTGCAATTCACAATTCACGATTCACAATTCACAATTTTTTCCCTAGGGAACGATGTGAACGGTGATAGTATCAGCATGAAGAACACCAAGGCAATTGTGAATTGTGAATCGTGCATCGTGAATTGATTGAAAGGAGCCGCTTCGCCATGAGCGAAACGACACGACTGGCCGATCTGAAGGATGGCGACAATTTCGAAGGGTTTTACGTGGTCAGGGAATCGAGCCTCCAGACGGCGGTCAACGGTAAAAGCTACATACGCATGACCGTCGCCGACGCCTCCGCCACCATCATGGGCAACATCTGGGACGCCAACCGGGATCTGTTCCAGCTCTGCCCGTCCGGCAGCATCATCAAGCTCCAGGGCGTGGCCGAATCGTACAAGGGAAAGCCGCAAATCAAAATCATCCGCTTCCGCCCCGCCCACGAAAGCGAAGTCAATCTGGACAGTTTCCTCCCCCGCTCCGCCCGCGATCCCGAAACCATGCGGCGGGAATTCCTCGAACTGGCCGGCTCCATAAAAGACCCCGACTACCGCAGGCTGGCGGACGCCTTTTTCAACGACGGAAAACTGATGGACAGGCTTGCCCGAACCCCGGCCGCCCGCGAAGTCCACCACGCCTACCTGGGCGGACTGATCGAGCACACGCTGAACGTCGCCGGCATGGCCGAGGCATTCGGCAAAAACGGCAAAGTGAACCGCGATCTCCTGCTCCTCGGCGCCCTTCTCCACGACATAGGCAAAACCGAGGAACTGGAGGCGAAATACTCCATAGAATACACCGATAGGGGAAAACTCCTCGGCCACCTCTACATCGGCTCCGAAATGACGGCGGAAAAGGCGGCGACCATCCCGAACTTCCCCCGCGAAAAACTCGCACTCGTCCAGCACCTGATCCTGTCCCACCACGGCAGGTTCGAATACGGCTCGCCCGTGCTGCCGAAAATCCCGGAAGCGTTCGCGCTCCACCACCTCGACAACCTGGACGCCAAGGTCGAGACGGCCAACCGGCTCCTGGACGGCATTCAGGATCCGGAAAAGCAGTGGACCGAATATTCCCGAGCGCTCGAGACCGCGCTGTTCCGCGAATCCGACCGCGAGGCGGGAGCGCGCCATGACTAGCCAAGCCGACAACCCCGCCCCGGCCACGCCGGTGCCGGCCCCGCCCCTCGGCCCGCTCCGCCGCGTGTGGCTCCGCTACCTAAAGGCGCGCGGCGCCCGGGCCGGCCTGATACTGGTGACGGCGTTCACCGTGCTCGCCTTTTTCGCGCCGTTCCTGGCGCACCGCCTGCCGTTCCGCTGGCAGGACGGCGCGGGCGGCGCCGTCACCTATCCATTGATCCGCGAATTCTTCGCCCCGTCCGACACCACCGAGCCGCAGCTGGAAAAAGGCATCAACTTCCTCATGCTGTTCATCCCCCTCGCCGTCCTCGCCTGGTGGGCGATGAACCGTTGGCTGCCGCGGCTCGGCCGGTTCGAATCGCGGCTGATTTCCCTGCTGTTCGGCCTCATGTTCGCGGCGTCCCTGTGGCTCGCTCTCGGCGGCATGGTGGTGGCGGGCGCCGGCAAGGACTGGTTCCACTACGAAAATCCGCCCGTTCCCGAAATGGACGACATCGTCGCGCCCCGCGCCGCGACCCCTTCCGCCACGCCGGCCGGCGGCGTCGCCCGGAACGCCTTGGCTTCCGCCCTGTCCGGCCTGGCGGAAGCGGCCGAAAAACCCGGCGACGACGACACCGTCCGCCGCCGCATCCTTCCGCTTTTGCAAAAAGCCATCGAGAGTCCGCCGCCGGTGCCGGTGTCGGCCGTCACATCGGCCGATCCCGCGTTCGATCCGGCCGGCCTGACCGACGCCAATCTCGCTGTCGGCATCAACGCGGCGCGCTGGAACCGCATGCTGGTGGAGATCGCCTATCCGGGACTTTTGGCGCCCATGCGCAATTTCCGCACCACCTTCGTCTCGCTGGCGATCGTCTGCCTGCTGACGCTTCTGGGGCTGTCGTACATATTCCTGGCCGGCGCCAACCAGTTCGCCCTCAGCCCGCGCTGGCTTGTTCTCCTCCTGCTGGCCGCCGTCCTCGCGCTGCCGTTCCGCCATCCTCCGCGACACGATCACGCGCCGTACCGGGAACTTGCGGCCGAGGGCAAGGGCGAAGGCATCTTCCCCCCCATCCCCTACGGCCCGAACGAGCAAGGCTTCGGCCCGCGCCTGCCGCCATCCTGGCATGTGAAGCAGCCGCAGTTCACCCCGGCCTCCGTTCTGTCGTGGGCTCATTTCGCCGATGCGCTCGCCAACCCCGAGCGGCCGGGAACGCGCCGCGCCGCCGAACTGCTGGCGCAGGCGATCCCCGGCTGGCGAAAGCAAATCGCCGACGAAGCCGGCCGCGCCCGCGTCGTCGACGCGCTGAACCGCATGCTGGACAACCCGGACCTCCTCGTTCCGGAAGAGACGGAGCGCTTGCGGAGCGACCTGTTCCTCGGCCCGTATGCGGCGGAACTGCTGGCCGGCCGCCCGCTTTCCCCCGTCAATCAACAGCGTTTCAACCGCCTGCTGCTGGAAAAGGCGGTTCCCTACGCGTTCGAACCGGCGCCGGCGGCGCAGTGGAAAAAGCCGCGAAACATCGCGGGCTACCATTTGCTCGGCACGGACGAAAGCGGCCGCGACGTGCTGGTGCGCATCATCCACGGCGCCCGGGTGTCCCTGTCGGTCGGCTTTGTCTCGGTGTTTCTCGCCACCGTCATCGGACTGGTCATGGGATCGCTGGCCGCCTATTACGGCGGGCGGGTGGATATGCTGATTTCCCGCTTCCTCGAAATAATGATGTGTTTTCCCTCGTTTTTCCTCATCCTGGCCGTCATCGCCGTGCTGGACAAGCGATCCATCGTCAACATCATGCTGGTCATCGGCCTGACCAGCTGGACCGGCGTCGCCCGGCTCATCCGGGGGGAAATGCTCAGGCAAAAGAAAATGGATTACGTCTGGGCCTCCATCGCCCTCGGCGCCTCGGACACCCGGACCATTTTCCGCCAAATCCTCCCGAACGCCATGGCGCCCGTCCTCGTGTCCATCTCGTTCGGCATAACCGGCGCCATCCTGACCGAGGCCGGGCTGTCGTTCATCGGCTTCGGCGTGACGCCGCCGACCCCGACCTGGGGGCAGTTGCTGTCCGAGACGCGCGACTCGCCGCTCGCCAACTGGTGGCTGGCCGTTTTCCCGGGCATTGTGCTGTTTTTCAGCGTGCTGGCGTACAATATGGTGGGAGAGGCGATGCGGGACGCGCTGGATCCGCGCACGACGCTGTGAGTGTGAGGGGGATGGGCGTCGGCCCGCAAAAAGCGTATCGATCAACGGTAGGGGCGGCCCTTGTGGCCGCCCGCGTTTCATTGACGAATTGGTTGCGGAACAAGGCATTCGTTTGCGAAACGCGG
>JAVBRW010000351.1:0-2781 GCA_031547475.1 Planctomycetota bacterium | reverse complement strand
GTCTACGCCCTGGCCCGGCAGATCAAGAAGGATTTCTACGGCAACCGCATCGTCATGTTCGCGCCGCTGTATTTGTCCAACTACTGCGTCAACGGCTGCGTCTACTGCCCGTACCACCGCCAGAACTGCAGCATCACCCGCAAAAAGCTTACCCGGGAGGAGATTGTCCGCGAAGTCACCGCCCTCCAGGACATGGGCCACAAGCGCCTCGCCCTCGAGGCCGGCGAGGATCCGGTCAACAACCCGATCGAGTATATCCTCGAATGCATCGAGACCATCTACTCCATCAAGCACAAGAACGGCGCCATCCGCCGCGCCAACGTCAACATCGCCGCCACCACGGTGGAAAATTACCGGAAGCTGAAGGACGCCGGCATCGGCACCTATATCCTGTTCCAGGAAACCTACCACAAGGAAAGCTACGAGCGCCTGCACCCGACCGGTCCCAAGCACAACTACGCCTACCACACCGAAGCGATGGATCGCGCCATGCAGGGCGGCATCGACGATGTCGGGCTGGGCGTCCTGTTCGGGCTGGAAACGCACCGCTACGAACTGGCCGCGCTCCTCATGCACGCCGAGCACCTGGAAGCCGCCTTCGGCGTCGGCCCCCACACCGTCAGCATGCCCCGGATCAAGCGGGCGGACGACATCGATCCGGACGCGTTCGACAACGGCATCGACGACGACACTTTCGCCAAGCTGTGCGCCATCATCCGCGTCGCCGTTCCCTACACCGGCATGATTATTTCGACCCGCGAAAGCAAGGCGGTGCGGGAACGCATGCTCGCCCTCGGCATTTCGCAGATCAGCGGCGCCTCGCGGACCAGCGTCGGCGGCTACCACGCGCCGGAGCCGGAGGACGAAAACACCCGGCAGTTCGACGTCAGCGACAACCGCACCCTGGACGAGGTGGTGCGCTGGCTCATGGAACTCGGCTACATCCCCTCGTTCTGCACGGCGTGCTACCGCGAAGGCAGGACGGGCGATCGCTTCATGAAGCTGGTGAAGAACGGGCAGATCCAGAACTGCTGCCACCCGAACGCGTTGCTGACGCTGAACGAATACCTCCTGGACTACGCCGGCGCCGACACGCGCCGCGTCGGCGATCCGCTGATCCGGCGCGAACTGGTGACCATCCCCAACGACACCGCGCGCGCCGCCTGCGAAAAGCATCTTGCCGCGATGGGGAGCGGACAGCGGGATTTCCGTTTTTAGAAATGCTCTTTAGTCGAAAGTTGCCGATTCCATGAATGTACTGCATGACTGCGCCGCGCTGGTGGAACGCGTGCGCGAGCGTTGCCCGCTTGTGCACCACCTGACCAATTTCGTGACCGTCAACGATTGCGCCAACGTCACCCTCGCCATCGGCGCTTCGCCCATAATGGCCATCGCGCCGGAAGAGGCCGGGGAGATCGCCGCCCTGTCCTCCGCGCTTGTCCTCAACATCGGATCGCTGGACGCGGCGGCGGTCGACGTCATGGTGGCGGCGGGAAAAAGCGCCAACGCGAAAAACGTTCCCGTCGTGTTCGATCCGGTGGGCGCGGGCGCGTCGGCGTTCAGGCGGGCTTCGACGGAGCGGATACTGGATGAAGTGAAAATCGCCGTCGTGCGCGGCAACATTTCGGAAATACGCGCGGTCGGCGGCCTGTCCTCGACCGGCAAGGGCGTGGACGCCGATCCGGCGGACAGCGGGACCAATGCCGGAAAAATCGCCAAAACCGTCGCCCGATCGCGAAAATGCGTGGTCGCCGTCACCGGCGCACGGGACGCCGTTTCCGACGGGGAGACCGTCATTTATGTGGACAACGGCCATCCCCTGCTGACCAAGGTGTCGGGGACCGGCTGCATGTGCACGTCTCTTGTAGGGGCGTTTGTCGGCGCCGAGCCGGCGAAACCGCTTCTCGGCGCGGCGGCGGCGATTGTCTGCATGGGCGTTGCCGGCGATAGTGCGTTCGCCCGGGCGGGCGGCGCGGGCTACGGAAGTTTCCGCCTGGCCGTCATGGACGCCATAAGCCTGATGGACGGAAAAACGCTGCTGGAGAGAGGGAAGGCGCACATCGGCCATGAATGAACCGGAGAAAAAAGCCGCCGCCTTCACCATCTGGATTGACGCGGACGCCTGCCCCCGCGAAGTGCGGGAACTGCTCTTGCGCGCGGCGGTGCGGCGGGAAATCGACACCGTCCTCGTTGCCAACACCTACATGTCGGTTCCGCGACTGGACCGGGTGACGTTCCAATTGGTGCCGGGCGATTTCAACGCGGCGGACGATTATATTGTGGAACACGCGGAGACCAGGGATTTGGCCGTCACCGGCGACATCCCGCTGGCGTCGCGGCTGATCGACCGGGGCATTCTCGTCCTGAACACGCGGGGGGAGGAATGGACGCCCGCCAACATCGGCGAACGCCTCGCCATGCGGAATTTGATGGAAGAGCTGCGTTCCGCCGGCATGGTGACGGGAGGCCCCAAGGAATTCGACCGCGCCGATCTCCAGCGCTTCGCCAACGCGCTGGATCGGGTTCTCACCAAGCGGTTGAAGAATGCGGCCGGCAAAGGGGCGTGAATAGACGGGTTCGGCCATGACAAACGAATTGAACGATGGTGGGGGTGGCACCACAGGACACGGCTATTTTTATTGCCTTCGTAACATTGGATTGCGGGGACATGTTGGAATGGCACTGAAATAAGGTCGGAGATTCGTAACATATTGCGTGTGGGGAGGTTTGGAAGCCACCCCCTCTCCCCGACCCTCTCCCCCTCTCGGGGGCGAGGGAGAA
>JAVBRW010000232.1:0-15763 GCA_031547475.1 Planctomycetota bacterium | reverse complement strand
TACCCCTTGAACACAACCCCGATCACCACCAGCGCCGCAATCGTCACCGCGCACGCGATGATGATCATGTCCACCGTGCGCTTGGACAGGGTGATGCGCTCGTACAGGTTGTGGCGGATGCTTTTCGCTTTCGCGACGCGTTCCCGCTTTTCCACCTCGCGTTCCCGCGCCTCGACATCGGCCAGCCGCCGCGCCAGTTCGTCTTCCGTCGTCATGGTCATTTCTTGTTGATGTACTTCCGGACATCGATGGCCACGGCCATGATGATGATAACGCCCTTGATGATGTACTGGAGGTACGCGTTGACTTCAAGGTAGTAAAGGCTGTAGTTGATCATCTGGAGAATGATGACCCCCAAGAGCACCCCCGGTATCGTCCCCACGCCTCCGGTGAACGACACGCCGCCGATGACGCAGCCGCTGATGGCGTCAAGCTCGTAGTTGAGGCCGGTGCTCGTCGTCACGCTCTGCACGCGGCCGGCCTCGAGGAAGGCGGCGATGCCATACAAGACGCCCGCCACCAGGTAGACGCCGAAAATATTCCTGACCACGTTGACGCCGGAGACGGCCGCCGCTTCCGGGTTGCCGCCGATGGCGAACATGTTTTTCCCCAGCACCGTCTTGTTCCAGATGATCCACATGAACAGGGAGCATATGACCAGGTAGATGACCAGATACGGTATCCTGAACATCCCGACATCGAGGAACCCGTTGACCGCCTCGATATAGCGGGGGTCGAGGCTGGCCAGCGGCTGCGCCCCGCCCGCCTGGCTGTCGATGTAGAGGCAGAGGGCGCCGTAGGCGATAAGCTGGGTGCCGAGGGAAATGATGAACGGGTGCATCTGGAGAACGGCGAAGCCGAACGCGTTGATGGCGCAGAAAATCATGCCGATGGCGATGCTGAGGAGGAGAGGGATGTACATCGGCAGCGGTTCCTTGATGTCCGGATACATCCTGGCGGAATAGGTGACGCTCTGCAGGAGGGACGCGGACACGGCGGCGCAGCAGCCGAGGATGCGGCCGGCCGACAGGTCGGTGCCGGTGTAGACGATCATGCCGGCCAGCCCGAGCGCGAGAATGCCGCGGGTCGACGCTTGCGAAAGGATTTTGCTGAAGTTGGAGAGGGAAAAGAAGGTCGGCTCGACAAACCCCACGCCCGCGATCATCAGGCCGAGGATGATGTACAGCGAATAATTGAGCAGCCACTCCCCCCACGACGTCTTGTTGGTGTTCATCTGTATCGCCTCCTCAAGCGTACATCGCGGCGAGCCGCATGATTTTTTCCTGATCCGCGTCCTTGGCGTCGAGTATCCCGGCCAGGCGTCCCCCGGACATGACCATGATGCGGTCGCAAATGCCCAACAGTTCCGGCATTTCCGACGACACGACCATGACCCCCTTACCTTCCGCGGCCAGGTTGATGATAAGCTGATAGATTTCCGCCTTCGCCCCGACGTCGATGCCCCGGGTCGGCTCGTCCAGCAGCAAGACGTCCGGGTTGGTCAGGAGCCAGCGCCCGATGATGACCTTTTGCTGGTTGCCGCCGGACAGGTTGCGGATAAACACCTTCTGCGACGGCGTTTTGACCCGCAGGCTGTCTATGCTTTTCTGGGTGTCGTCGCCCATTTTCGAACCGGACAGCAAGCCGAAATGCATGTAATTGTTGTTCTTGCTGTTGATTTTGGAAATGATGGTGTTGAACTGCACGCTCAGCCCGCCGAATATGCCGGTGGCGCGCCGCTCCTCGGTCAGCATGGCGAACCCGTGCCGGATGGAGGCGGCGGCGTTCCGGTTCTGGATCGGATGTCCGTCCTTCGTGATGCGGCCGGACGAATGGTGGGCTATGCCGAATATGGTTTCCAGAAGCTCGGTGCGGCGGCTGCCGACCAGGCCGGCGACGCCGAGGATTTCGCCCTTCCGGAGGGTGAAGCTTACGTCATGGCAGGTCGGATCGTACATGCCGGTGAGGTTCTCCACCACCAGCAAATCCGCCCCGGGATGGTTTGTCTTCGGGGGGAAGCGCTGGGTCAGATCGCGGCCCACCATCAGTTTGATGATTTTGTCGATGGTGAGATCCTTCGCCGATTCGGTGGCGATCCACTGGCCGTCGCGCATGATGGTGACGTCGTCGGAGATGCGGAGAATCTCTTCCATCTTGTGCGAGATGTAGATGATGCCCACTCCCTCGCCCCGCAGCTTGTTGACGATGCGGAACAGGTGTTCCACCTCCTGGTTGGTGAGGGAGCTGGTCGGCTCGTCCAGCACCAGGATGCGGGCGTTGTAGGAGACGGCCTTGGCGATTTCCACCATCTGCCGCTGCGATACGCTCAATTTCCCAATGATGGCCCGGGGATCGACCTCGACGCCCAGTTCGTCGAATATGGCTTTCGTCTTTTCGTACATCGCCCGGTGGTCGACCAGACCGAAATGGAGGGGAAAGCGGCCGAGCCAGAGGTTTTCCATCACGTTCCGCTTCAGGACCTGGTTCAGCTCCTGGTGGACCATGGCGACGCCGCCCTCCATCGCCTCTTTCGGTCCGGAAAAACGGACAGGCTTGCCCATCACCGTTATGATGCCGGCGTCCGGCTTGTAAATGCCGAACAGGCATTTCATCATTGTCGATTTGCCGGCGCCGTTTTCCCCCATCAGGGCGTGGACCGTTCCCGGCCGCAGTTTGAGGTGCGCCTGATCCAGCGCTTTGACGCCGGGAAAGGATTTTTCCAGGCCGGTCATTTCGAGGAGATAGGGTTGATCGCTCATCGAAACCCCCGGAAATTCACAATTCACAATTCACGATTCACAATTGAACCGCCTTGCCCGGTTATTGCGTATGGCGGTTCAATTGTGAATCGTGAATTGTGAATTGTGAATTCAATTGCCCCATCCGATATCGCGTTACTTTTTCCCCACGTACGGCGCGTACGGGATGCGCACGGCGATGCCGCTGGCATCGTACTGGAACTTGGTGCCGTCGAGCGGTTTCTTGCCCGCGACCATGTTGAGGATGATGGCGGTGACGGCGTCGCCCATGGCTTCGCCGTCCTGCTTGACGGTGGCGCTCATGATGCCCTTGTTGATGGCGTCCACCGCCTGGTCGGTCGCGTCGACGCCGACGACGGGGACGAATTTCTTGCCGCCCTCGATATTGTAGCCGACGTTCGACAGCGCGGCGATGGCGCCCATGGCCATCGAGTCGTTGTTGGCGATGACCAGCTCGATTTTGCCTTCGTTGGCGGCGAGGGCCGATTCCATGGCGGCCTGGGCCTGGGCGGTGTCCCAGTTGCAGACAAAGGTCTGGCCTATCTGATCCATTTTAATGCCGTTGGCTTCGGCCTGCTTGACGCTCCACTCGGTGCGGGCGATGGCTTCCGGGTTGTCCGGTTCGCCCTTGAACATGACGTACTGGCACTTGCCGTCCTTGTTGATATCGTATTCGGGATGCTTGGCCCACAGATCCTTGATGATGTCGCCCTGCATTTTTCCGGCGTCGACGGCGTTGGTGCCGACGAAGACGGCCTTGTCGTAGGTCTTCAGCGTGTCGAGATTGGGCTCGCGGTTGAAGAAGACGACGGGGACGCCCGCCGCCTTGATTTTGGCCAGCACGCCGGCGGCCGCCTGGGCGTCGACCATGTTGACCAGGAGGCCGTCCATCTTCTTTTCGAGCATGACGTCGAGCTGATCGTTCTGGGTGGCCTGGTCGCCCTTGCCGTCCTGCATGCTGATGGCCGCCTTGCCCTGGAATGCCTTGGTGAGCGCGTTTCTTACGGTGGAGATGTAGGTGTCGTCGTATTTGTAGATGAGCACGCCGATCCTCGGCTGCCCCGCCCGGACGGCCGGCGCGGCCGCGATGACGAAAGCCAAAACCAGGCCGCTTGCCAAAACCAGAGATTGCGCGATACGGTTCTTCATGATGCAGCCTCCCTTGAATAAAAGGTTCACGATAGGATCAACCGTCAGCCGGCGGCGGTTGCCGGCATGAACACATTAAATGATCAAGGCGTTATTCTTTTAGCGCTCCCCCGCAACCACGTGAATCATGTTCGGGCAAGGCGATAATTCATTTGAAAAATAAGGCATGCCGCGTATTTCCGGTTATAGATTATGTAACTGTCGATTATTTATAAAATATGTCTATAACCATGGAAGTCAAGGAAAAACCGAAAGCGGATTCCCCCCGCGTTCGCACAAAAAACCGCATTTTTCACTTGCGGGTATTGCAAGTCCGAGTTACAATTGATTGTCGAACAGACAGAAGTTTCATTTCCTCGCCATGAAGATTTGTTCCCACCATTTTATCAATCTTTAAGGAGGCGTAAACATGCGAAGAACGTATTACTGGGCCCTGATTGCCGCATTCTGTCTTACGGCAACGACCGCAATGGGAGCCACGAAAATCGGCGTTATGACCGGCACGGTATCCCAGGGCGAAGAAGAGTACCGAGCAGGCGAAGAGATCGTGGCAAAATACGGAAAAGACCGCGTTATCCACGTCACCTACCCCGACAAGTTCAACGACGAGCAGGAAACCACCATCACCCAGATAGCCGCCATGGCCGCCGATCCCGACGTCAAGGCCATCGTCATCTGCCAGGGCATTCCCGGCTCGGCCGCGGCCATCAAAAAATCCCGCGAAATGCGCGACGACCTCATGTTCATCCTCGGGACCATCCAGGAAGAGCCATACATGATGGCGAAGCTCGGCGACATCCTGTACGAGCCCGACCAGCCGACCCGCGGCCGCGCCATCGCCGAAAAAGCCAAGCAGATGGGCGCCAAGACGCTGGTCCACTATTCCTTCCCCCGCCACATGGGCATTGTCCTCCTGGCCGAGCGCAGGAAGACGATGGAAGCGGCGTGCAAGGAAATCGGCATCGAGTTCGTGTTCATCAACGCCCCCGATCCGACCGGCGAGGGCGGCGTTCCGGCGGCGCAGCAGTTCATCCTCGAGGACGTTCCGCGCCAGGTCGCCAAGTACGGCGCCGACACCGCCTTCTTCAGCACCAACTGCTCCATGCAGGAACCGCTGATCAAGAAAGTGATGGACGGCAAGGCGATTTATCCCGAGCAGTGCTGCCCGAGCCCGTTCCACGCGCTGCCGAACGCCCTCGGCATCAAGGTCGAGAAGAGCGGCGACGTCCCGGACATCATCGCCAAGATTTCCAAGGCCGTTGCCGACGGCGGCATGAAGGGCCGCGTCGCGACCTGGAAAGCCCCCATCGCCATGTCGTTCATCCGCGCCGGCGCCAAGCTGGCCATGGACTACGCCGAAGGCAGACTGACCAACCCGAAGGATCTCGCGTCCGCCAAGAACGCACTGTGGGAAGTGGCGGGCAAGGAAACCAAAATCCGCTCCCTCGACGACAAGCGCGCCCCGAACTTCATGATGGTGGTGGGCGAGTCGATCATTTTCTAAATCAACAGACATGGGAAAACCAGCGTTAGAATTCACAATTTACGATTCACAATTCACAATTAAACCGCCTTGCCGGGTTGCGGCGGTTCGCGGTTTAATTGTGAATTGTGAATCGTGAATTGTGAATTCCATTCTTTCCCAACCACAGGAGTTCCCCTTTTGGAGCATTGCCTCGAACTCATCGACATCGGCAAGAAATACTACGGCAACCAGGTTCTCAAAAACGTCACCCTCAAGGTCAAGCCCGGCGAAATCGTCTCCCTGGTCGGGGAGAACGGCGCGGGCAAGTCGACTTTGATGAACATCCTGTTCGGCATGCCGGTCATCCACGCCACCGGCGGCCACGACGGGGAAATCCGTTTCGACGGCCAGCCCGTTTCCATTTCCTCGCCGGCCGACGCCATGCGCCTCGGCATCGGCATGGTGCACCAGGAATTCATGCTCATCCCCGGCTTCACCGTCACCGAAAACATCAAGCTCAACCGCGAAACCACCAAGCCCACCCTCTCCAGCCGCCTCATCGGCCCGTCGTTCCGCCTTCTCGATCTCGAAAGCATGCGCGCCGACGCGCGGCGGTCGCTGGACGAAATCGGACTCTCCCTCGATGAATGCGCCAAAGTGGCCGGCCTGCCGGTCGGCTATATGCAGTTCATCGAAATAGCCCGCGAAATAGACAAGAAAAACATCCGTCTCCTCGTCCTCGACGAGCCGACGGCGGTGCTGACCGAATCGGAGGCGCAGGAGCTGTTGAAAGCCATGCGCCGCCTGTCGGAAAAGGGCATCGCCATGCTGTTCATCAGCCATCGGCTGGAAGAGGTCATGCAGATTTCGGACAGCATAATGGTGCTCCGCGACGGCGAAATGGTCACCCTCACCAAGCCGGCGGACACCAGCGTCGACGATCTGGCCGAAGCCATGGTCGGCCGCCGCATCGATTCGAGCGCCATGCACGGCAGGCCGGAAAGCGACTGGTCGGCCGACAACGCATTGGAAATCCGCAGCCTCAAGGTGTCCATGCCCGGCGAGGCGGTGCGGGACTTCAGCTTTTCCGTCAAAAAGGGCGAAATCCTCGGCCTCGGCGGCCTGGCCGGCCAGGGCAAAATCGGCGTCGCCAACGGCGTCATGGGCCTCTATCCCGCCACCGGCGAAGTGCGGAAGGACGATTCCCCCCTGCCCCTCAACCGCCCGGCCGAAGCGCTTGCCCGGGACATCGCCTTCGTGTCCGAGGACAGGCGCGGCGTCGGGCTTTTGCTGGACGATTCCATCGGCCTGAACATCGTCTCCACCGCCCTTCAGCTCCACGGCCGGTTCATGAAGGGATCGTGGCTCAGGCAGATAGACGACGCGGCCGTCACCGCCTACGCGAACGACATGATCCGGGAGTACGACATCCGCTGCACCGGCCCGGAGCAGCTCACCCGCCGCCTGTCCGGCGGCAACCAGCAGAAAGTCTGCATCGCCCGCGCCATCACCCAGACGCCGGACCTGCTGTTCGTGTCCGAACCGACCCGGGGCATCGACATCGGCGCCAAAAAACGCATCCTGGACGCTTTGGTCAAGCTGAACCGCGACCACGGCATGACCATCGTCGTCACCTCGTCCGAGCTGGCCGAGCTTCGCGCCATCTGCGACCGCATCGCCATCGTTTACGAGGGGAAACTGGCCGGAGTCCTGCTCCCCACCGACAGCGACCGCGATTTCGGCCTGATGATGGCGGGAAAACAAAGAAAAACAGCCCAGCCCGCCAAGGAGCCAGCCCATGCCTGAAAACCGCATCGGCGCCTGGATAGCCAGGGTCGGCCTGCCGCGCCTGATTATCGGCGTGTTCCTCATCGCGCTCGTCGCCGCCGGCATCGCGCTCAATCTGCCGATGGACCAGATAGTCGGCAGCATGCTGACCCGCTTCGGCATGAACCTGCTGCTGGTCCTGGCGCTCATTCCCACCATCCAGTCGGGGAGCGGCCCGAACTTCGGCCTGCCGTTCGGCATCATTTGCGGGCTGATCACCGCCACCCTCGCCATCGAACTGGACCTGCGGAACTTCACCGCCCTCGCCTTCGCCGTCGGCCTCGCCATCCCGATGGGCGCCTTTGCCGGCTGGCTGTACGGACTGCTCCTGAACCGGGTCAAAGGGCAGGAAATGACGGTCGGCACCTACATGGGCTTTTCCATAGTGTCCCTGATGAGCATTTTCTGGCTGGTGGCGCCCTACCACAGCCCGGAAATGATCTGGCCCTACGGCGGCAGCGGCCTCCGCGTCACCATCGTGTTGAAGGACAGGATGGACCAGATTCTCGACAAGCTCCTGGCCTTCGACATCGGCGGCATCGCCATCCCGACCGGGCTTCTCCTGTTCGCCATCCTGTGCTGCGTGGGGCTGTGGCTGTTCATGCGCACCAAGACCGGCATCGCCATGACCATCGTCGGTTCGAACCCGCGCTTCGCCGAAGCGACCGGCCTGAACGTGAACAAGTACCGCGTCTACGGTTCGATGATCTCGTGCGCCATGGCGGCGGTCGGCATCATCATCTATTCCCAGAGCTTCGGCTTTCTCCAGCTCTACCAGGCGCCCCTGTACATGGCCCTGTACATGGTGTCGGCGATATTGATCGGCGGCGCCTCGCTCCAGCGCGCCACCATCACCCACGCCATAATCGGCACCTTCCTGTTCAACGGCCTCCTGGTCGCCGCGCTTCCGGTCGCGAACGAAGTGGTGCCCGGGGACATTTCGGAAGTGGTCCGCGTCATCATCTCGAACGGCATCATCCTGTACGCGCTGTCCCGCAAGGAAGAGGGGGGGTACGCCAAATGAAGGGATTCCTCAGGCGGAACATCGTCCCCATCGTTTTCCTCACCCTGTGCGCCATCGGGTTTTATTATGCCAAAATGTCGGCCGCGTTTTTCGTTCACGATCTCATTTCGCGGCTGGTGCGGAACTCGTTCATCGTCATTTCCCTCATCATCCCGGTGCTGGCCGGCATGGGCCTGAACTTCGGCATCGTTCTCGGCGCCATGGCCGGGCAGTTCGGCGCCATATTCACCGTGTTCTGGGAGATCGAGGGCTTCTGGGGATTCATGCTGTCGGCCGCCATCTCGGTGCCGTTATCGGTATTGTTCGGCTGGTGGACGGGCGCCTTGTTCAACCGCACCAAGGGCAAGGAAATGATCACCGGCCTGATCCTGAGCTTTTTCGCCAACGGCGTCTATCTCCTGATCTGCCTGGTGCTGGTCGGCTGGATCATTCCGGTGTCGGAAGACAACGCCTACCTGCTCCTGCCCGGCGGCGCCGGCCTTGTCAACACCATCGATCTGGGCATCTGGCAGTACGCCATCGACAAATTCTTCTATTTCAAGATCGGCATCATCACGATTCCCGTGCTGCCGCTGGCATTGACCGGGCTTCTCTGCCTGTGGATTTGGCATTTGTTCCGGACCAAACTCGGGCAGGATATCCGGGCGGTGGGCCAGAACCGGCATATTGCCGAGGTCGCGGGCATCGGCGTCGACCGCGTCCGCATCATTTCGGTCATTTTCTCGACCGTGCTGGCGGCGTGGGGGCAGTTGCTTTTCCTGCAGAACATGGGAAGCCTGCAGACCTACGGCAGTCACGTGCAGGTCGGCACCTTCGCCGTCGCGGCGCTCCTGGTCGGCGGCGCCACCGTAAACCGCGCCACGGTCTGGCAGGCGCTTCTCGGGATATTGCTGTTTCACGCCCTGTTCATCGTTTCGCCCAACGCCGGAAAAAATCTGATGGGCAGCGCGCAGATCGGCGAATTCTTCCGCGTGTTCGTCGCCTACGGCATTATCGGCGTCGCGCTGGTGCTGCATGCCTGGCAGCGGAAAAAACAGTGAACAACGCAATTCTCAATTCACAATTCACAATTAAACCGCCTCGCGCAGTTGCATGGGTTCGCGGTTTAATTGTGAATTGTGAATTGTGAATCGTGCATTGCTCTCCACCAGTCCATCACTTCCCCGCTCCGCCGCTGCGCCGTCCGGATCACAGCGGCTATGGCCCGCGCCGACGCAATCGGCTCGGCATGGACGAACGAAGTCGGCAGGCACAGTATGCTCCCGAGCGCCCGATCGGCTTCGGGCAGACCCTCTACCATCTCGGGACAAGTCCGTCGGTAATAGCCAAGGCGCTGGCAGCCGGGATAAAAATACAACTGGATGGCGATGTTTTCGCGTTTCAGCACTTCCAGCACAACATCGCGCGGCAGGCCGAACCCCTCCTCCACGAACAGGGCGAAATAGCGGAAATTGTTCCGCCCGTCGGCGCCGATGGGATGGATGCGCACGCCGGACACGCCGGACAGTTCGTCGATATAGGTTTGGCGGATTGTCTCCAGGAGGGCGCGGCGTTCCTCCAATGCCGGCAGCGAAGCCAGCCCGAAGGCGGCGTGTATTTCCGACACTTTGGCATTGATGCCGAGCATGCCGGTTTCGCCCGGCCGATCGTGGCCGAAATCGCGGAGCGCCCGCAGCTCGCGCGCCAGTTCGTCGTCGTTGGTGACGATGGCGCCGCCCTCCAATGTACTGAAAAACTTGGTGGCATGAAAGCTGATGAATTCGGGCGCACCGAAGCCTCCGGCCATGATTCCCGCCCGGTCGCAGTCGAAGGCGTGGGCGGCGTCGGCCAGCACGTGTATGCCGCGCCGGTCGGCGATGGTTTTGATCGCCGGCATGTCGGCGAACACGCCGAACACGTGAGTCGGGATGACGGCGGTGGTGTCGGGGGTTATTTTCCGTTCGAAATCGGCCGCGCTCATGGCGAGGGTAACGGGGTCGATGTCGGCGAAACGGACTTTCATGCCCTGCCACAGGCACGAATGCGGGGTGGCGACGAAGGTGTTGGCCGACACCACCGCTTCGCCCCTGTCCAGTCCCATCGCTTTCAGGAGAATCATCTGGGCGATGGTGGCGTTGTTGACGACGACGGCGTGGGCGACGCGGTGGCGCGCCGCCACTTCCTCTTCCAGCGTGCGGAGAAGCGGCCCGTTGTTGGTCAGATAGTTGCGGCCGAACGCCTCGTCGGACAGGCGGTGGAAGCGCGCCGCCGTTTCCGGCTCGACAATCGGCCCGCCCACGTGCTGCGTGATTTCGAAATGCGGTTTCCCCGTATGAATGGCCAGTTCCATATGCGCCTTTCGCCAGAAAAGGTTGTCTATGGAACATACTATGCTTTACGGGGAAAATGTCAAAATCCAAGCGCGGATCCTACTTGAAGTAGAATGTCGCGGGCTGGGAGCCGAACGGCGTGCGCATGTGCTGCGCGTTGATCTGCCGGTCGGGAATATTGCCCATGTTGTTCTTGACGATGCGCACGCCCATCCAGGCCGGAGACTGGCCCACCGTCCCGATGCTCCAGCATTCGTCGACGATGATTTTCCACACTTCCTTCGCCGTCGCCACCTGGGCGGCGCCGCTTTCGCCGAACGCTTTCCGCAAAAGATCGAAAGCCTTCAGCATCGCCGCTTCGCCGGGTTTCGAGCCGGACGCTCCGTTGGAGGCGTACCAGCGCGCGTAGCCGGCGCCCATGTGGGACTCGGCGGCGTCGACCGGTATCACATGCCGCGGAAAGAGGAGAAGCATTTCCGAGCCGCCGTTCCCCCAGGTAATCATCTGGTTTTCGTTGGTCATGTCGCGGGTGAAGGCGAGATTGCGCTCCAGCTCCTTCACGTCGAGGTCGATGCCGATTTTCCGCCATTGCTGCTTGATCATTTCGCAGATCTTGGTGTACTCGACGAATTGGCCGCCGACGGTGGTTATCTCAATGCGCAGGCGCCCCTTCCCGTCGGAACGCTGGCGGAAACCTTCATCGTCCTTTTGGGCAAGGCCGATCTCGTCCAGCATCTTGTTGGCCAGCGCGGGATCGTATTCGGCCCACAGCCGGTTGTATTCGGCGCCGGGGCTGTAAAGAGTGTCGGGAGCGGGAGCGGTGGATCCGGGGACTCCGACACCCAGCCAAAACGCTTCATTAAGTTGATCCCTGTCCATCCCGATGGAAAGGGCGTTCCGGAACTTCTTGGTTCTGACCCATTTCATGATTTCGGGATCGCCCTCATAGGAGGTGCCGAAATGGAGGGCGACGTCGGAACCGTTGGAACCGGGATCGAGGCGGATGGTGTAATTCCCCTTCGCGGCATTTTCGAGGAACACCGGCAGTTTCGCCAGGTGCATGTGCCTCTCCTGCAGATCGAACTCGCCCGCGATGGCCCTGAGGTTCGCCACTTCCGAATTCTCGGCCAGGGTCATGGTAATCCTGTCGATATAGGGCAGCTGGTTCCCGGCCGGGTCGACGGCCCAGAAGTAGGGGTTCCGTTCCATTGACCAGCTGGGCGTATTGATGGGGCTGACCGTCTTCCACGGCCCCATGGTCGGCAATTCGTTGTTCAGCGCCCAGCTATATTTCATTTTGAGCCGGGACACCCAGCTGTCGAAACCTTCGGCCTTGGCCTTGGCCGTCACCTCGGCTTCGGTCGAATATTTGGGCAGGAACTGTTTGAGGTAGTGTGCCGGAGCGAAACACCCGCCCCAGTTTTGGAATGCGCCCCGGGTGTTGAAGCCCGATCCCACGGCGGTGTCGCCGGCGAGCTGATAGACAAAGTAGGGATAGGGTTCCGGGAAGTCGAAAGCCACGGTGTAATCGTCGATTTTGCGCATCGTTCCCGGTTTGCCGTTTACCTGGAATTCAAAGAACGGGACGGGCACGATCTGTTTGTTCAAATAGACGTCGTTGTACCAGAACAGGAAATCGTCGGCGGAAAAAGGCTGCCCGTCGGACCATTTCGCGCCCTTGCGCAGATGGATTGTGGTCGTTTTGCCGTCGGCCGAAACTTCCCAATCCTTGGCGAGCGCGGGGGCGATATTTGTTCCCGTATAGTCGAAGGTAAGGATTTTATCGCTGGAATTGAAGCGGTTTCCGTTTTCGTGATCGGCCGGTCCGGTAAAGGTCCGGCGCAGGTTTCCGCCGTATTTCCCGATTTCGTGCACAGGCTTGATAACCAGAAGATCGGAACGCTCGGGAAGGCGCCGGGACACTTCGGGGAGTTTTCCCGCCTTCACCAATTCGGCGAGCGCGGGCGCTTCATTGAACGACTGGGGAAACTGGCCGGCGTCGCGGATAAAGGTCGGGCCTTCCAGTTTTCCGATAAGCCCGCTTTCTCCGGAGAAAGCGGACGAGAGCGCGAACAGGCACACCAACGACCAGGCACAAATTTTCTTGACCATGAAAATCCTCCCTTCACCCTCGACAAAGCGGACTTTTCTCGAAATGGTCCCCAAAAAAACGCCCTCTTGGCGCTATCGCTCCTCTCTAAACCGGAAAGCCGATACGGCAAGAAGCGGCGAAAATAATTTGATCGTGGCCATGCCGCCGGAACGTCAGTCCGACAATGACTTGTCCGTAACAAGCATTTTTGCACATTGATGCTGGAAGAAATGCATTGTGGTCTTGAAGCTCAAAATCGCTCCGAAAAGTGCGGCTGATTGAGCCGATGGCACACAGCCGCTTTGGCCGGCTTCAGTTGATGATCGTTGGGGAAACTTCGAACTGCCTCCATTTTATCGAGTTGCATTCGAATATTTTCATTATAGCCCCGGCAGGTGCCGAGGCAAGCGGAAAATGGCGGCACCAGGGAATTCCCGCAACGGCAATCGCCTCGAAAAAAATTCCATTTTTATGCGATGGAATACACCGCATACATTCACATACAATACTATAACGTAACAACCACAATGAATGGAAAATGCGATAGGAATTGCCTGCTTTTCGAATCGATTTCGATGCCTTGTACACAAGTCGACTTTGATTCGGCCTTTCCCCGGCTCCGAAAAACGGAAAGGCACTGCCACCGGGTTAACCCAGGCGCCGGGTGTCTGCATGGTTGCGGGAATGCCGCTCTTCGCGGCGCATTCCCCTACCATCCTCTTTGAGGAGAAGATCATGGCGCAGCAAATAATCCGCTACGGCATTGTCGGGGTGAAGGGCTTTTCCCAGCGGCACGTTCTTTGGATAAACCGGGCCGCCGCCGCCGGCGCCCCGGTCAGGATCGCCGCCGTCGCCACCATTTTCGACGATGCCGACGCGAAAGCGGCGGGGGCGGAACTCGCCCGCGCCGGAGTGAAAGTGGTAACGAGTTACGCCGACCTCCTCTCCCTCGAAAACTAACTCTACATCGTCACCCTGCCCGTCGGCATCCACCTTCACGTACCCCTTGCAATCCAGGCTCTCCATGCCGGCTTCCCCGTGTACACGGAAACACCGCTGGCGGGAACGGTCGACGAGGTGGCGCGGCTCAGGGCGGCGGTGAAAGCGTCGGGACAACGCCTGTTCGTCGGCTTCCAGACCATGTACCAGCCATCGACCTGGATTCTCAAGCGCCGCCTGCTCGCCGGGCTCGTGGGCAAAATCAAGAGAATTGTCGTCACCGTCGCCTGGCCCAGGGCGATGTCCTATTACCACCGCAACCGCTGGGCCGGCAAACTCTCGGTCGACGGCTCCTTCATCTACGACTGCCCGATGAACAACTCGGCCGCGCACTTCCTGAACGCGGCCCTTTTCCTGGCCGGCTCTGCCGAGGCGGTATCGGCCATCCCCGCCGGCGTCGAGGCGGAATTGTACCGGGCCAGCCCCATCGAGTCGGCGGACAGCGTTTTCGCCCGCTTCGCCACCCGCGAAGGGGTGTTCGTCGAATTCAACAGTTCGCAAGCCTGCCGCGTGGACAAGGCGGTGGTCATGGACATCCTCGGCGATCAGGGGACGGTCCACATTATCGACCAGGAGGAGCGCGTCCTGGCGCCGTGGACCGTAACCGACAAGGCGGGAAAACGGACGATCGAAGGCCAGGATCTGCCGCGCGCCGAAGTTTTCGAGCGTGTGGCGGCCGCTTTCCTCGATCCGAGTATGCGCGAGATTTCAACCCTGGACACCGCCGGCCTCCATACCGCCGCCAACCAGATGGCGTTCGCGGCGGCGCCGATTCGGACCGTCTCTCCCGAATATGTGGAGCGGATCGAAAAGGAGGGAGGCGACGAGGTGTTCGGGATAAAGGGCATGAACGAGGCGCTGGAACTGCTCCGGCCCGGCGGCCTCCTGCCCCACGAAAGCGGCAAGCTGCCCTGGTCGGAACGGGGCGGGGCGTTCGGCGGAAAGGATGCCGAACGAATCCTGGGAAAGGTGTTGGAATGACCGAATAACAGGCACCTCCCAGGTGAAACGCTATGCCCGCGGGGCGGGCGCTTTTCACAGGGAGAAACCATGGCTGTCAATGTTGCGGTTGTTTTTGGCTATTTCGCATTACTTGTTATCATCACCGGCATGTTCAAGCGCATGGGGTCGAGCACGTCCACCGATTATTTCCGCGGCGGCGGCCGAATGCTCTGGTGGATGGTCGGCGGCACCGCCTTCATGACCCAGTTCAGCGCCTGGACCTTCACCGGCGCGGCGGGCGAGGCTTTCACCAACGGCCTGGATGTCACCTTTGTCTTCATCGGCAACGTATTCGCCTACCTTATCGCCTATTTCTGGTTCGCGCCGCATTTCCGGCAGACCAGGGTCGACACCCCGACCGAAATCATCAACCGGCGCTTCGGCCGGGTCAACGAACAGTTCTTCACCTGGGCCATCATCCCCCTCAGCATCATCAACGGCGGCGTCTGGCTGAACGGCCTCGGCGTGTTCGCCAGCGCCATGTTCGGGGTCGGCATGACGGAAACCTTGTGGGTCATCGGATTGCTGGTCCTGGCGCTGTCATTGGTGAGCGGCGCCTGGGGCGTGGTCGCCTCCGACTTCGTGCAGGCCCTGGTGGTGGCGGTGATGTCGGTGGCCTGCGCCGTCGTCGCCCTCATCCTGGTGGGCGGGCCGATGGAAATCGTCAACAAGTTCCCGAGCGGATTCGTCATGGGCGAAGGCATGAACCACGGCGTCATCCTGGTCGGCTCCCTCCTGTTTTTCCTGGTCAAACAGCTCCAAAGCATCAACAACATGCGCGACTCCTACCGCTTCCTCAACGCCCGCGACTCCGAACACGCCAGGAAGGCCGCCATGTTCGCCCTTGTCCTGATGGTGATCGGCACGCTCATCTGGTTCATCCCGCCCTGGGCCTCGGCCGTCCTGTACCCGGACGCCGCCGGCGCCTACTCCGCCCAACTGGGGAAGCGCGCCAGCGATGCCATATTCCTCTACTTCGCCGATCACGCCATGCCGCTGGGGACGGTCGGGCTCCTCATGGCCGGCCTGTTCGCCGCCACCATGTCGTCCATGGACTCGGCCCTCAACTCGAACTCCGGCATATTCGTCCGCAGCTTTCTGCAGCCGATCGTTTTCAAGAACCGCCCGGTCGGCGAC
>JAVBRW010000131.1:0-5004 GCA_031547475.1 Planctomycetota bacterium | reverse complement strand
ATTCCGTCGAGGTGGCGGCGATCATCCGCGAATCCCTCCAGGCCCCGATAGACGCGCGCTTCTGCGGCGGCGACACCTGGCTTCACGAAAACATCCTGGTTTCGTCGGGCAACAACCTCATGGACGCGTATTACGTCAGCGCCATCGATTTCAAGTCCGACAGCCCGGCCATCCGCCACTTCTACAAGCTTTTCGACTATTCGAACGATCCCTACGCCCAGCCGTCCAGCATCATGGGCTACGACGCGCTGTCGCTCCTTATCAAGGCGCTGGAAAACGGAGCGAGCCCCGCCGAGATCAAGGAAGGCATGTACCGCATCCGCGATTTTGACATCGCTTCCGGCGTCATCACCATCGATCGCGCGCGCGGCAGCGAAAAATCCGCCTTCATCCACCGCATCTTCATGGAAAACGGCGAATTCGTCCCCCGCGTCGTCGAGGAGGTGAAACCGTAGGCGCGGCCGTCGGCGCGATTCGGATCCTCTTGCTCCCCCCTTGATTTCCGCATCGATTGCGAATACCCCAAGTCGCGCGAGGTTTTCGGTTTTTCGAACCGGCGGCACGCGCTTGCCGCCGGCGCCGGCCTTGCGTTTCAGACCGCCGCCGGCTTTCGCCTTGCATTGCATGGCATGAATGCCTTATAAATGACAACGGTGCGGGCGAAAGTCCGCGCCTTGTTTTTTATACCAGACTCATTTTAGTTTTCGGGAAACGTCAATCCCAAGCCTGAAGCGCGCATTAAGGTTATGCGATTGAAAAACCGAATTTGCAGCGCGCTTCAGTATACATGCGTTCTTGGATTTATGAAGGAAATCGCCATGAGTTTCATCTGCGGTATCGTCGGGTTGCCGGGAGTGGGCAAGACCACCATTTTCAACGCCATCACAGCCGCCGGGGCGGGAAGCTTCGGCAAGGACGAGGCCAACCGGGCCATGGTGGAGGTGCCGGACAGCCGCATCGCGCCGCTGGTCGAAATGTACAATGCGCCGAAAACCGTCCCCGCCCAGATGGAGGTTGTCGACATTCCCGGCCTCAAGGCCGGTTCGACCGCCGCCGGCGGCAGGGGCTCGAAGTTGCTGGCGCACATCAAGGACGTCGACGCGCTGATCCACGTGGTCCGCTGTTTCGAGGACCCGAACATCCCGCACGAATACGACACCATCGATCCGGCCCGCGACATCGAGACCATCGATCTGGAAATGGTGGTCCTCGACGCCCAGACCGTGCAGAACAAAATCGACCGCATCGCCAAAAAAGCCAAGGCCGGCGACGCCGACGCCAAGCGGGACATGACGTCGCTGGAAAAAATCAAGGAAGGGCTGGACTCGGGCACGCCGGCGCGGAAACAGGATTTGTCCGAGCGCGACCTGGCCGCCGTCTTCGACTGCAACCTGGTGTCGTTGAAACCGGTCATGTATGTCGCCAACCTGAAATCGCAGTCCGACGCGGGCAACAAGCATGTCGCCGCCCTCCGCAAGGCGGCGGAGGAGGAAAAGGCCGAAGTCGTTCCCGTGTCCGGCAAGGACGAGGCCGACATCGCCCAGCTCGATCCGGAGGATCAGAAGGTGTTCCTGGCCGAACTCGGGCTGGCCGAATCGTCGATGGAGCGGCTTATCCGCGCCGCCTACCGGACGCTCGGGCTGGTCAATTTCATCACCGCCGGGCCGAAGGAAGTCCATATCTGGACGTGCCGGAACGGATCGAAAGCGCCGCAGGCGGCCGGCAAAATCCACTCCGACATGGAGCAGGGCTTCATCCGCATGGAAGTGATGACCTACGACGATCTCGTCGGCCTCGGGTCCGAGGCGGCGGTGACCAAGGCGGGAAAGCTGCGGGTCGAAGGCAAGGAGTACGTGGTCAAGGACGGCGACATTGTCGTTATCCGGTTCAACAAATAATTTGCTTGACACAATCGGTCCAAAGCGGAACAATACACTCTGCATTTTCGAGCGACAACCCGGTTTTAACGTGGTCGCTTATTCGCTGTCCCGCCGCCGGACCAGCGCCGGCGGTTTTTTTGCGGTACCCGGAAGGGGGGTGAGACACCTGATTCGTTTAGAGCTGAAACCGAATGAAAGTCTGGACAAGGCGCTGCGGCGTTTCAAAAAGATTTGCGATCGCGAAGGCCTGACCCGCGACATGCGCAAGCATTCCTATTACGAGAAACCCTCGGAAAAGAACAAGCGGAAGGATCGCGAACGCGAGAAAGAGCGCGCCAAAGCCATTCGGGTTGCGGAGAAAAAGAAGAACAAGGCGAGGAAAGCGCGCGCCAAGTCTTTGAAGAAGCTCGCTTCCTCCGGCCCCCGCTGATCGTTCCAACCATTCGCATCACAACCGTCGGCTTTGGCCGACGGTTTTTTCATGTTTTGGCGGCATTCGGATACGTCAAATCATCGCCTGTATTTTGCGGCGGGTTTCGCACACCCCTTGTCGCACCTTATTGACATGCGGGCTTTGGCCGGTTAAGGTAAACAATTCGGATTTTCGGGGGCGTGTGCGCGCATGGCGAATTACCTTGACCAGGTTCCCAAACAGTTGGCCGCCCGGCGCAAAGCCTTCGCCGCCGCCGCCGGCAACCCGGCCCTGCTCCCGAGCTGCTGGGCCATCGTCCGTTCCATCGCCAACAACATGTACGAATATACGCGGAACGCCGTCATCGGCGGCTGCAGTTTTCCCGACCGGCCCATTAACCTGTCGATGGAGGACGCGGCGTTCCTCAATTTCGGGACGACGCCGAAACTCCTCGCCCAGGACACCGCCTGGATCGCGTCGGAACGCGACAAAACCCCTCCGCCCGATCTGGACAATCCGCAGCTGTCCCCGGAGGATAGCGCCGCCGTCCGCGCCTGCCTCGCCCGCCTGGCCGCCACCTACGGCCGCGATCACCGGGCGACCCGCATCTACAATCTGGAGGATTGGCTCCAGGACATGTACCGCGACCGCCTGGACGTCGATTTCGCCGAGGATTTGCAGCGCCAGATCGACACGCTGAACCAGTACATGGACAGCGTGCCGAAGTCCCTTGCCGCCACCGGCCTGTCGGCGAAAATGGCCAAGGGCGTCATGGACGCGTTCCACCTGTTCCGGACCATCACCGGCTCGTCCCACCAGCTCGACCGGGAAAAGATGAGCTTCATCGATCGCCGCAGCTATGTCGACACCATCCAGAAAATCGAACTCATCATGGCCAAGGCGGACAAGAAACTTGGCGCCGCCGCCGCCGGGCGATCGGTGGTGCGGGAGATTTTCGGCCTGTGGAAGGACGCCAATTACGAAATGATGGCGCTGACCCGCGAGCTCCGCGCGCTGTGGGCCGGCACCAGCCTGGACGACCGCATCGCCGAACTGGCCGATCTGCTGGGCGCCGTCCAGAAGGCGATGAACCGGGCAACCGGGGAGTCGCGGAACCCTACGCCGCAGTTGCCGATTCAGCGGGCCGATTCGCCGCCGGCCGATTCGCCCACCCGGGCGGAAATCGCCCGCGCCTTCCAGGCCATAACGCTCTACGACATGGTGGTCGGTTCGAACACCATCCTGTCCTGCCGCGAAATACGCAAATTCGGCCCGCTGGCGGTGGTCGTCGCTCCCGGCGACGGCCAGCCGCGCTATTGCCGCGAAGTCAGGAAGCTTGGCCAGCAGGACGAGGAGGACAAACCCGCTCCGGCCAAGGTTTCGAAGGAGCGGGAGATGGACGTCGATCGCCGCGTCCGCTATCCCTTGAACTGCCTGGTCGTGCCGGTGAACACGCCGCGCGAAACGCTGCTTCCCGATCTCGCCGACGCCTGGCTCGAATTCAACCAGTGGGCTTTCGGCGTCCAATTCAAGGAATACCTGGAAAGCGCCAAAAGCGCCGCTCCGGCCGCCTTCCTGCCTCCGCCCGGCCGCGAGGCGAAGGATTTGCCGCCGACCCACGCCAGGCAGGTTCTGGCCGCGCTCACCGCCGCCTTCGCCAAGTGGGCGCAGAACGGCGAGGAGCCCGCCGAGGATGCGCTGCCCGGATTCGCCGCGTTCCGGGACGCCGTGCTGAAACGGCTCGAACCGGGCGGATTCCTCATTCCCGTCCGCTACCGGCCGCTCACCGATCTGTTTTCCGAGGCGGGCGCCAGGCGGCGGCTGGAAATGTGGAAACGCTGCCTTGGGCCGCGCTTTCCGCTCGATCGGCAATTGGTCGCGGTCAATGCGCTGCAAAAGGATTGGAAAGCGCTCAGGGACAGCCTCAAATACCTTCCCCTCGCCTTGACCCGGGGCAATTCCGCGCTCGAAAACGGCTTCGACAAGCTGAAGGACACGGGCGACCCGTTCGCCGAGCACAAGGCGATGGCGTTTTTCCGCAAGTTCCTGACCGACATTCCCGAGCTCAAGGCCGCGCTGGTGTCGGTCGAGAGCCAGGCCGCCATCGAGGTGGAAACGCTCCGCAGCCAGTCGGAAAGCCTTGGCCGCGTGTTCCAGTACGATCAGGCCAGCGCCGCCATGATGCAGCGCCAGGCGTCGCAAATCCAGGAAAAAAGGAATGCCGCCAACGCCCATATCGATCAATACCTGACCGGCCTCATGTACGCCATGGACGGCAACTACGGGGCGGCCGAGGGGGCCATGGTCATGTGCCTCGCCCCGGTCGGCCAGCGCCAGAGCGACGTTGAACCGCCCCGACCGCCGGCGGCGGAGGTGGGCGAGGAGTGGTTTGAAGAGCATCTGCGTCCGCGCGAGGGCAAGTTCGAAAAGCGCCGGGTTCCCGGCGAGAACGGACACGGCACCCTCTGCCACGACTTCGCCTACGTCAATCTGGCGCTGATCTACTTGAAGCAGGAGCGCCATACCGAAGCGCTGATCAGCCTCAGGGGCGCCAGGGAAAAGGCCGCGCCCGGCAAATCCCATCTCTACCTCCAATGGGTCGCCGATCTGGTCGAGAAAACCAGGGCCAAGCGGCCTTCCGCCTGATCGCGAATCCCTCCCATACCGAAGGCAAAAAGGACACGCTCCTCGCCAATGCCATGCGGGGAGCGT
>JAVBRW010000392.1:0-2794 GCA_031547475.1 Planctomycetota bacterium | reverse complement strand
TCGCTCCGCTCGGAATGACATTTATTTTTATCATCGCAAGCGGAAATGAAGGCCCGCAATATGGACAATGCCTATGTCTATATCATGGCCAGCGGATCGGGGTGCATATATACCGGCATCACCAACGACATTATCCGCCGGGTATATGAGCACAAGAATAAATTGAGCCCGAAAAGTTTCGCAGCGAGGTACAATTGCACCAAACTGGTTTATCTCGAACGCCATGATTCCTTCCGGGCCGCGATAGATCGGGAAACCGAAATCAAGGGTTGGCGCCGCGAAAAAAAGACGGCGCTTATTGCCCAAGCCAATCCCGAATGGGACGATTTGTCGGCAGAATACTGCCAGTGAAAAAAGAAGCCGAACCATGCTCGACCCCAAAGTGAAACAAAAACTCGACGACCGTCTCGCCCGCTTCAAGGAGCTCGACGCCAAGCTGTCCGATCCCGGCATTGGCGCGGATCCTCATATCGCCGATTACATGCGCGAGCGCGGCACTCTCGCCAAGTCGATGGAAACCTACGAGTCCTATCTGGCGGCGGCCAGGGAACTGGCCGACAACCGGGAAATCGCCGACGACAAGTCGCAGGACAAGGAACTCCGCGAGCTGGCGGAAATGGAAATCCCCGGCCTCGAAGAAAAGGCCGGCGCTCTGGAAGAGGAAATCATCGAGATGATCCTCGGGCAAAGCGCCGACAACAACCGGAACGCCATTCTCGAAATCCGCGCCGGCACCGGCGGCGAGGAGGCGGCGTTGTTCGCGGGCGATCTGTTCCGCATGTACAGGAACTACGCCGACGCCCGGAACTGGAAGTTCGACGTCATGTCCATGCACGAGTCGGAGCGCGGCGGATTCAAGGAAGTCATCATCTCGGTCGAGGGCGAAAACGCGTTCCGCGATCTGCGGATGGAGGGCGGCGGCCACCGCGTGCAGCGGGTGCCGGAGACCGAGGCGCAGGGGCGCGTCCACACCTCGGCCGCCACCGTCGCCATCATGCCGGAGGCGGAGGAATACGAAGTCGAGATCAAGCCGGAGGAACTGGAGATTTCCATCCAGTGCTCGGGCGGCCCGGGCGGCCAGTCGGTGAACACGACCCAGTCGTCCGTGCGCATCATCCACATCCCGACCGGCATTACCGTATTCATGCAGGAGGAGAAGAGCCAGCACAAGAACAAGGCGAAAGCCATGCGCGTGCTCCGATCCCGTTTGTACGAATTGAAAAAGGCCGAGGAAGACGCCAAGCGCGCGGCCGAGCGGCGGGGCCAGACCGGATCGGGCGACCGTTCCGAACGGGTCCGCACCTATAATTTCCCGCAGGATCGCTGCACCGATCACCGCCTGGGGAAAAACTTCCCTCTCGGCGACATTATCGAAGGCAAGCTGGACAAGCTGGTTGCCGAACTGGTGGAATACGCCCGCCAAGAGGATTTGAAAAACTGACATGGCGGACGAGAAAATCTGGAAACCCCTCGAGCTGGTCAAAGTCTCGGCCGACTATTTGTCGACGAAACAGGTGCCGAATCCCCGGCTTGACGCCGAGCTGCTGCTCTGCGACATCATGGGGCTCAAACGCCGCGTCGATCTCTACGCCGGGTTCGAGCGGGAAGTTTCCGGAAAGGAATTGTCCTCCTACCGGGAATTGATACGGAGACGCGCCGCCCGCGAGCCGGTGAGCCGCATTCTCGGGCGCCGCGAATTCATGGGCCTGACTTTCGCGGTGACGCCGGACGTGTTGTCGCCCCGGCCGGAGACCGAACTGCTGGTCGAGACGGCGATCGAAGCGGTGCGGCCGAAAAAGCCCGAGCCGGAATTGTCCGCCGACGAACCGGTTGAACAATCGGCGGCCGAAGCCGAAACGGAACAGCCGGAGATGATGCCGGAAGAATTGGAACGGCTCCTGGACAGCTACGGCGAAGATGCCGACGATCCGGACGCCGACGACAAGGCGTCCGCCGCCGCCCCGGCCCGGACGCGTAGCGCGGCGTCTTCGCCCGCCGCAAAAAAAGCGGCGCCGAACGGACGGAAAAACCGGGAACCGGCAATGCGCGGCCCGGCGTTGCGGGCGCTCGATCTCGGCACCGGAAGCGGCTGCATCGCCATCGCGCTGGCGGCCATGCTGCCCGAGGCCAGGGTGACGGCGGTCGATGCCTCCCCGGGCGCGTTGGCGGTGGCGAAGGAAAACGCCAAAAAGGCGGGCGTGGCGGAACGAATCGAGTTCCGCCGGGGCGACTGGTTCGCCGCCTGCCGGGACGGGGAAAAATTCGATGTGGCGCTGTCCAACCCGCCGTACCTGGTCAAAGGGGACGACGGCATCTGGCCCGAAGTCGGTTTGTACGATCCGCCCATGGCGCTGTACGGCGGCCAAGACGGGCTTGATTGCTACCGGCGCATCATCCCGGATCTGGCGGAATGGCTGGTGCCGGGCGGCTTGGCCCTGTTCGAGGTCGGCGCCGGGCAGGCCGGCAAGGTGGCGGATTTGCTGGCGGGGAACGGGTTCGAATCGGTCGGCGCGATCAAGGATTATGCGGGAATAGAGCGGGTTGTTAAGGGGCGGCGCGCGTAAGGGACGAAAAAGGTCGTATCACGCCGTTCATGTCAATCCCGCTGGGTTCCGGCTCAACTTCCCGTTAGGGATGTAGCGACCGTTTTTTGCGCCGGAATCACCATGTTGGTCATGAGCGAGTAAAATGAATCTATATGGTGCATTTGTTGACGGCACCAAGGAGATGACTGCCATGACTAAGAAAACATTGACGACATGGGACGCGGTGCTTGAGGAATCTCACAAAGGAG
>JAVBRW010000203.1:0-3936 GCA_031547475.1 Planctomycetota bacterium | reverse complement strand
CAGCGAATTGGCTGAAAAAGCACGATATTCGTTCGCGAAAGGCGGGCGGCCACAAGGGCCGCCCCTACCGGTAGGCGATGCGTTCAAATCTACAACTCCCCCGCTTCGCGCGCCGCCAGGGCGAAGATTTCGGCCAACGGCTTGCCGGTCGCCAGGGCGGCGGCGCGGCAATCCTCGTACTCGGGCTGGCGGCGGACAACGGCGCCGTTCCGCCAACCCAGTTTTATGCGGATGGTGTGCCCGAGGACGACGACCTGGCGGAAATCGCGGGGCAGCACCAGGCGCGAACGCTCGCCCACCCGCATGCCGAAGGTGGTCGATTCGTTCCAGATGACGTCCGCCACCAGCGCGGCCAGGTCGGGAGAGGCCAGCACAACCACTTCGTGGCCGGCGCGCCCCTTTTTCATGGTTGCCGGCAGGGCGTAGGCTTCCAGAGCGCCGGCGGACAGGCATTTTTCGCACATGAAGGCGAGGTTTTCGGCCGTCATGTCGTCGACGGCGAAACGGAACTCCACCACCCGATCGCCTTCCGGGGCGGAGCCCGCCGGCAACAGGGCGGCGATTTCGGCCGGGAGATACGCCTTCCGCTCCTCGACCTTGATCACCTCGCCGGTCGGTTCCGGCTCGGCTCCGGCGATGATGGTATGGGAGGCCGGACGCGCGGCGTGGCCGATGCCGCGCTTGCCGACGATGACCCGCAGCAGGTTCGGGACGTCGGCGTATTCGCGGTGGCCGGCGCCGTAGCCGATGCGGGCGACGGTGATTTCCGGCGCGTCGCCGAACGATTCGGCCAGGCCGGCCAGCAGGGCGATGCCGGTGGGGGTGGCGCGCTCGCCTTCGCCCCCCGACCGCCAGGGAATGTTGTGGCTTTTGAGAATTTCCAGCGTGGCCGGGGCGGGAACCGGAAAAATCCCGTGCTCGCACATGATCATGCCCGAACCCACCGAGGGCGCCGAGGCGGAGATGCTGTCGACTTCCAGAAGATCGAGGGCGATGCAGGAGCCGATGATGTCGACGGCCGTGTCGATGCCGCTGATTTCGTGGAAATGCACCTTGTCCACCGGCTGGCCGTGAACCGATGCCTCGGCCTGGGCGAGAACGCGGAACACCCGGCCCGCCCTCTCCCTGACCCGCGTCGAAATCGTTTCCGCGTCGAGAAGCGCCAGCAGATCGCCCAGATGGCGGTGCGGGCCGCCCCTGGCTTCGTCCCCGTGCGGATGCGCGTGATCGTGCGCGTGCGCGTGATCATGATTGTGATCGTGGTCGTGGTCATGATCGTGCGCGTGATCATGGTTATGGCCGTGATCGTGATCATGCCCGTGATCGTGTCCGTGTTCGTGATGGTGGTGGTCGTGATCGTGATCGTGCGTATGTTTGCCGCGCCGCCTGGCGCCGGACAGATCGTCGACGTCGACCAGCATGGCGGCGACGCCGTTCCGGCTGGTGCGCTTGCCGGAGAGCCTGAAATCGCGCAACGGAATGGATTTCAGCGTGTCGGCGATCACGTCCTGGTTGGCGCCGGCGTCGATGAGGGCGGCCAGCAGCATGTCGCCGGCAAGGCCGAATTGGCAATCGATGTGCAGATGCATTTTTCCTTCTCTCCTTTGATTAATTCTCAATCCGCTTTCGCGGCGCAGCCGGGAAACAGTTCCGCCACCTTCCCCGCCAGCTCCCGGAAATACAGATCCATGTAATTCGGGCCGAACGCCGACACATGGGGCATGAGAATCACGTTCGGACACGACCGGATCGGATGATCGGCCGGCAACGGTTCGACATCGTAGACGTCGAGCCCCGCCCCCGCCAGTTCGCCCGCCCGTAGCGCCCGCACCAGGGCCGGCGAATCGACGGCGTTGCCCCGGCCGACATTATAAATATAGGCCGTCCGGGGAAGCAAGGCCAGCCGCCGCGCATCGATGATCTTTTCCGATTCCGCCCCGCCCGGCAGCACGACGACCAGGTGATCGGTCCCGGGCAGCAGCCTGTCCAGTTCGGCGATGGCGAAAACGCCGTCATCCATGTCGAAGTAATCGGGCCGCGAAACATCGCGCCGGTTGACGCCGTTCAGGCGCACGCCGAACGGTTTCAGCATTTTGCCCATCCATTTGCCGATATGGCCGAAGCCGAGAATGGTGACGCGGCTTCCGCGAAGCGGGCGCATGGCGTTGGCGATTTCCACCCGCGCCCACGGCTCGCCGGCCTGGCGGTCGAGACTCGCCTTGATGCCCCGCGTGAACGCCAGCATCATCCCGGCGACCGTCTCCGCCATCAATTCGCCGTGGAAGGTGCCGAACACGACTACCAGCCCCGGGCGCGAACGCACCTCGACCCAGTCCTTGCCCGCCGCCGGCGTGGACAACAGCTTGAGCCTGCCCGCCCACTCGAGCCACTCCCGCTTGAACCAATAGACGGCCGCGATGTCGGCGTCCGGCAGATCGCGGATCAGCTCCGCCTCGGTCGGGCGGACCAGCCATTCGACGCCGGGCGCGCGTTCGTTCAGGTAGCGCAGTTGTTCGTCCGTCACCCCCGGCAGGCCGTTGTGGGCGGGGAGGGAGAGCAGGGCTTTCAAGCGTTGGGGGTGATTGGTCATGGGGGTCCTTTCTTTCAAATTAATTGTTCATTGTTAATCGCATTTCCTCCCCGCCCCGGCAGAAGATCCTTCACTCCGCGAAGCGCCTGATCGGTGTCGAGGTATTCGAGCGGCGCGTCGGGATCGGCCAGGACGGCGCGGAGCGATTGGGCGGCGGCCTCGCGTTTGCCTTCGGCGAGCTCCAGCGCGGCGCGGTACATGACCGGGCGCGGATCGTCCGGCTGCACGCCGTCCAACTCGACCCACGCCTTGATGGCGTCCCGGGCCATGTCCAATTTGCCGAGGCGGATGGCGAGGGAGGCGACCAGCATGCGGTATTCGTCGTAACGGGGATCGAGCCGCTCGGCCTGGCGCATCGCCTCCAGGGCGGATTCGACATCGCCCTCGGCCGCCAAATCGTCCGACAGCTCGGCCCAGGCCGCGTCGTCCCACGGCGTCAGCTTGATCAACTGGACCAGATCGTCGGCCGCGCCCTGGCGGCGCCCGTCCAGGCGTTTCAAATCCGCGCGGAAGCGGAGGAGCCGCGCCACCCGCTCCCACTTGCGCTTCCGAAGAGACACCAGCATTATGCCGGCGGCCGCCAGCGCGCAGACCAGGCCGCCGTAGAACCACAAGCCCTTTTCCTCGGTCGCCGCTCCCCCGCCCCACAGCAGGATGACGCCGACCGCCAGGAGCATCGGCGCCAACGCGCCGCGCCCGGCGGAAATCGGCCCGGCCAGCGGCTTGACATCGTCCGGAAGCGGCAGCGAGCCGGCCAGCAGCGCGTCGACCCTCCGCAACTCGTCCTCCCGATATTCGCCGTCCGCCACCGCCCGCGCCAGACTGACGAACTCCTTGTCCACGGTCGAATGCACGTAGCGGACAAGCAGCACCGCCGCCAGCACGAGAAAGGCCAAAAGACCCATTGTGTAATATGCGTTCATGACACACCTTTATTTAAGATTTATACTTTAAGATTTACACTTCACCAACGTTTTCCCTTTCCAATAAACGCCCCCGTTCCTTTCCAGAAGAAAAGGCACGGAAGCCCCGGCGGATCCTGCCCGAGGCCCGAAGGGTCGGGTGGGCTCCTTTAAAGGGAGCCCCGGGTTGGGGATCTCCGGTCAAGATAATCCCCGGGGTGCCTTGGGAGGCCTCACTACCCGCCGTTCCCCGCGACCACGTCAAATCGCACGCGCACGCCCAGTCGGGGCATCCGGTCAAGATATCCCCGGGCGTGTCTAAAGCGTCAATTCGCGATGGGAGGCCTTACAACCCGCCGTTCCCCCCGACCGCGTAAAACCGCACGCACACGCCCTGTCTTTTGACCCTCCGGACCCCGGGCAACCGGGGCTTCCGTACGGGTA
>JAVBRW010000178.1:0-7724 GCA_031547475.1 Planctomycetota bacterium | reverse complement strand
CAGAACCCATTGTGCGTGGCCATGGCTGACGCGACGCCGGCAAAACAAGTGTGCGGCGGCGAGTGTTCCCGAAGCGCACAAGATGGGTGAGGGAAACCCGTGGGGTGAGCGGCTCCGGAATTGTTCGGAGCCGCTCTTTTTATGCCTGCCCCTCGATAAGCGGCTTGCCCGCGCTGCCCGCGTCCCCCGTCGCGTTCAGGAAGCGTTTTTTGATCCGCTCCAGGCATTCGCCTCTGGTCGCGCCGGGTTCTGTGAAGCCGCCGGCGGACAAGCCGTGGCCGCCGCCCTTGCCTTCCGGTTCGACAACTTTCAGAAGCACGCCGGTGGCGTCGCCGCGGGGCGGCTTGGCGCGGAGGGACAGATAGGCGTGTTTGCCGCAAAAACCGATGGCGAGGGCGTAATTGAGCCCTTTCAGCGAGATAAGCGTGTCGGATGCGGTGGACAGGAGGTCGGGGCTGCGGATATCGTCGCAGTTGGCGATGAGGGAGGCGCCGTGGACCATAGCCTTGGTCATCGCCTTGTTCAGGAAGGCGAAATGATCGCGGGCCAGGGGCGGGTGGCTGACCATGGCGGCCAGTTTCAGATCGATAAGCGGCAGCAGGCGCACGTAGGCGGCGATATCGGCTTCGTGGGCATCGCGGAGCAGGCCGTCGGTGTCGGTCTTGAGGCCGAGGAACAGGGCGGTGGCGAGCCGGGTGTCGGGCGTGATGTGCGCCGCTTCCAGATAGCCCAGCGCCAGGGTCGAGCTGGCGCCCACTTCCTCGGGGCGGATGTCGGAATAGACTATTTTCGTCGTGCCGGTGGCGGTGACGGCGGTCAGGCGGACGGAATCGTCGCCGAGGGTATGGTGATCGATCACGCCCACGACCGGGATGAACGGCGGCGCCGACTGGTTTTTGGCGAGCGGCTGGGTGTCGAGGAACAGGGCGCCGCGGAATTCCTCCAGATCGGGGAGGGTTTCGAACGATTTCAGTTCGATTTTCAGCAGCCGCACCATTTCCGCGTTTTCTTCGCGGCCGAGTATGCCGCCGTGGGCGATGACGGAACTGATTCCCCACGACCCGGCCAGGGTCTGGATGGCGAGGGCGGAAGCGATGGCGTCGGGATCGGGATAGTCGTGAATGGCGATAAGGAGCGGGCGATCGCCCGAGCCGAGGGCGGAGCGGAGGGATCGGAGGCGGGCGGAGGAGACCAGGGGGTCGGACATTGCGGCTCCTTGAAAACGATTCACAATTCACCATTCACAATTCACAATTAAGAAACCTACACTGAGGAGTATAATTGTGAATTGTGAATTGTAAATCGTGAATTGCTTTCACTCCACCGGCGCGTTGTCCTTCAACCCCACCACCCACACCTTGAGTTCGGTTTCGACTTCGGGGTGGAGGCGGACCTTGACGCGATGGACGCCGAGCGTCTTGATGGGTTCTTCGAGCTTGATCATATCCGCCTCGAGCAGGACGTTTTCGGCCTTGAGGGCGTCGACGAGCTGCTTGGCGTGGACCGAGCCGTAGAGGACGTCCGATTCCGACACGCGCTCCTTGATGGTGATGTCGATGGCGGCGATGCGTTCGGCCAGGGTGCGGAAATCCTTGATGCGCTCCAGCTCGCGGACGCGGCGAAGCTTCTTGACGCTTTCGATCTGCTTCAGGTTGGCGTCGGTCACTTCGACCGCCAGCTTGCGCGGCAGCAGGTAGTTGCGGCCGTAGCCGTCGGCGACCTTGACGATGTCGCCGGCCAGGCCGAGATCCTTGACATCCTCGGACAGCAAAAGTTTCATGGACATATTTGGTACTCCACTTGAAAAGAATAATGGAAATAAACGATTTAAGATTGTAGATTTCAGATTTAAGATTTGTTCCCGCGCCCAACGTTTGTTTTGGGAATAAATCTTAAATCTACAATCTGCAATCTTAAATTACTGGCGTCCGCTGTAGCGGAGCAGGCCGAGGAACCGGGCGCGCTTCACCGCCTTGGCGATGGCGCGCTGGTGCTTGGCGCAGTTGCCGAGGCGTTTGCGGTCGAACAGCTTGCCCTGCGGGCTCATGAACTTCTGCAGCGTGTTGACGTCCTTGTAATCCACCGTCTCCGGCGCGTTCTTGGCGCAGTAGCGGCAGCGTCCGCCGCCGAGATGGAAATCCTGCTTGTCCTTGCCGTAATCCGAACTCACTGTGTGTCTCCGATCAAAAAAAGTTTATGAAAAAAATCCGGTTTATCGTCTAGAAGGGAATATCGTCCCCCGCCGGGCCCCCGCTCCCGCGCGCATTCAAATCGTCGTCGAACACGTCGGCGGCCGAGCCGCGGGCCGGCGTCCGCGTGTCGGCGGGCGGACGGTTCGGGGCGGCCGGCGCGCCGCCGGACGGGCGGCGGGCGGATGCGCCCGTGTCGGAACTCTCGTAGCGCCCGCTGGCGCCGCTTTCAAACCTGCCGCTGGAGCCCGCTTCGAAACGCCCGCTGGCGCCGGTGCCGCCGTCGCGGCCGCCCAGGAACTGGACGTTTTGGACATAGACCTTGATGCGGCTGCGGCGCTCCCCCGTTTCCTTGTCCTGCCACTGATCCTCGATCAAGCGGCCCTCCACCAGGACCGGCCTGCCTTTGGCCAAATATTCGCTGCAGGTCTCGGCCTGGCGGTCCCAGACGGTGCAGTCGATGAAAAGGGTCTCTTCCTTCCGCTCGGTGCCGCTGCGGCCGCGCACTGTGGTGACGGCCAGCCTCAAATCGGCGACCGCCGTGCCCTGCGGCGTGTAACGCAGTTCCGGATCGCGCGTGAGGTTGCCAATCAGTATAACCCTATTGAATCCAGCCACCGTGATCTCCTGTTTGCTTGAGGGAAGCAATTTCAATGAATAATGAACAATGAATAATGAATAATTAAGACGAAGAATTCATTTTACCAAACAATCAACAATAGATCGACAATGCATGTGTATCTGTTGTTGATGGGAAAGTGAGATAATATTCCTTTTAATTATTCATTGTTCATTCTTAATTATTCATTATCAGTCCAATGCGTCCACCGGCGCTTCGTTCTCGCTCCGTTCGCGGACGTTCAGGGTTTGGACTTCGATGCCGTCCTCGTCGACCAGGAGCAGTACGCGAAGGATGTTTTCGTTCAGCGCGCACTGGCGCTCCATCTTCGCGATGTTGCCCGGATCGGAGTTGAAGTGCACCAGAATGTAGGTGCCGCGCCGGATCTTCTTGATTTCATACGACAGACGCCGTTCGTCCCACTTCACAGCCTTGACGATTTCCGCACCGTGGCGGGTCAGGCAGCCCAGGCATTCCGCCTCGATTTTGGCGTAATCTTCCTTGGCCTTGGCGCTGTCCACAATAAACATGGCTTCATACAATTTGCTCACACCCGTTCCTCCAACAAGAGAATTTACATACAAGTAAGGTATAGTTTTTCAATCCGGCGACAGGCCGTTGTATTTGTTCCGGACGCTATCCAGGCCGAGTTCGAGCCATTCCATCACGGCCCGTTCCCCCGTGTCCAGCATTTTGTCCACCACGGCCATTTCCTCGCTTCCGAACCGGCCAAGCACGTAGTCGGCCCTGTCCATCTGCTCCGGCGGGGCGCCGACCCCGAGTCTGAGGCGGGGATAGCCTTGCCCGCCCAGCGCTTTTTCGATATCCTTCAGCCCGTTGTGGCCGCCGGCCGAACCGCCGGGGCGGAACCGCAAACGCCCGACCGGCAGGTTGACATCGTCCGACACCACCAACAGTCCGGGCCAATCGCACGCTTCCGGCTTGTCCTTGCCGTTGACCGCGTTTTCCGGGCGCGGGCGGGGGGCGGAGCCGCCTTCCCGCACCGCTTCCCGTATTTCCCTGAACATGCCAAGCCACATGGCAAGGGCCTGTCCCGAGCGGTTCATGTAGGTCTGCGGCTTCAACAGGTATATTTTTTCCCCGTTGTGGAACGCTTCCGCCGCCTCCACTGAACGCTCCGCCCGGAACCTTCCCCCGCCGAGGCGGGGCGCCAGCCGGTCGAGGAGCAGCCACCCGACATTGTGCCGGGTGCGCGAATACTCCTTCCCGGGGTTGCCCAAACCGACGATAACCTTCAAGCGCCTATTCCTTTTCCTTCGCCTTCGCCTCGCGTTCCTTCTCGCCAATCACTTCGGGAGCGGCGGGAGCTTCGGCTGCAGCGGGTTCCGGTTCGGCGGCGGCCTTCGGATGGTGGCAGCTGACGACGGCCGGGTTGCCGTGGAAGATGAACTCGACGCCCGGAATGGCGGCCATTTCCCTGGCGTAGATGACGTCGCCGAGGTTCATGGCGCTGACGTCGACCAGCACCTTTTCCGGCAGATTCTTCGGCAGGCAGCGGGCGCCGATATGGTGCAGGTTCTGTTCGAGCATGCCGCCGACCGCGACGCCGGGCGCGTCGCCCTTGAGTTCGACGGCCAGTTCGACCTCGATGACCTCGGTCTCGGAAATGGCGCGGAAATCGGCGTGGAGGACTTCGTGATCATAGGTGCCGTGCTGGACGGCCTTGACGAGGACGTGGGAGACGGATCCGTCGATGTCGAGATCGAGGATGCGGGCGCCGGCCTTGAGGACGGCGAGCATTTCCTTCAGGTTGACGGAAACGTTGATGTTTTCCTTCAGGGTCTTGCCGTAGACGACGCCGGGAATGCGTCCTTCCTTCCGGAGGTTGAACGCGACATACTTGCCCTTGCCTTCACGCTTCGACGCTTTGAGACTGGCCACTGATATTCTCCTTGGCACAACAACATGTACGATGGTGGCGCCCCGGCGGGCCTCAATCGAACCCGCACTCCGGTTCGCCGGAAAAATCTTTTAAAAATCACACGAACAGCAGGCTTATGCTCTTGTTCCTGTGGATGCACGAAATCGCCTCGCCGATGAGCCAGGCGGTGGAAATGACCTTGAGGTTCAGTTCCGGCGGCACGTCGGTCTGCGGCGGCACCGTGTCGGTGACGATGATTTCGGTCGGGTGGACCTCCATCAGCCGCTCGAACGCGTTCGACACGAACAGGCCGTGCGTCGCCATGGCGCGGACGGTGCGGGCGCCGTGGTCGCGCGCCGCCTTGATGGCGGCGGCCATGCTGCCGGCCGAGGTGATCATGTCGTCGACGACGACCACGTCGCGGTCGCGGACATCGCCGATGACGTAGCCGGTCTGGACGTGCTCGTCCGACATGCGGCGCTTTTCGGTGACGGCCAGGCCGCAGTTCAGAATCTTGGCGTAGCGGTCTGCCATTTTCATCGAGCCGACGTCCGGGCTCATGACCACCGGCTTTTCCAGCTTCAGATCCTTCAAATAGCCGCTGAGCGCCGGCGACGCGAACAGGTGGTCCATCGGAATGTCGAAAAAGCCCTGGATCTGCGCGGCGTGCAGGTCGATACACAGCACCCGGTCGACTCCGCTGGCGGCGATGAGGTTGGCGACCAGCTTGGCGGTACTCGGCACCCTGCCTTCGTGCTTGCGGTCCTGGCGGGCGTAGCCGAAGTAGGGAATGACGGCGGTGATGGATTTGGCGCTGGCGCGGCGCAAGGCGTCGACGATGATCAGCAACTCCATCAGGTTTTCGTTGACCGGCGGCGAGGTGGGCTGGATGATGAACGTGTCTATCCCGCGCACGTCGTCGATGATGCGGACCTTGGTTTCGGTGTCGGGAAAGCGCATGACGTCGATGCGCCCGGGCTCGACCTTGAGATGCTTGCACACCGCGCGGCCAAGCGCCTTGTGGGCGTTCCCGATGAAAATGCGTAACGGTTGTCCTTCCATGATTTCCTTATCCCCGTTGTTTCAGCGCTTCATCGCAGGCGGCGAGGTCTTCCCGGGTATTGACGCCCAATTCCTCGCCGGGGGTGTCGGATACCATGGACACCACCCTGCCGCCCTTTTGCAGAAGTATTCCCACCACGTCGGTGAGATAGTATTCGCCCTGCGCGTTGTCGTTCCGGAGCGCTTCCAGGGCCGGCCACAAGGCGTCCGGGCGGAAGCAGTAGACGCCGGCGTTGCCTTCGTCGATGGCGCGCTCGGGATCGCTCGCGTCCTTGTATTCGACGATGCGGCAAACGTTCCCGCCGCCGTCCCGGACGATGCGGCCGAAGCGGCTGTCGGGCGGGATGCGGACGGTGAGGACGGCGGCGTCGGCCCTGGCGTCCTCGCGGATTTTCACCAGACGGCGGTACGTGTCCGGCGACACCATCGGCATGTCGCCGTAGGTGATGATGATGTTTTCGCACTCGCACTGGTCCGGAAACGCAACGCGGGCACACCTAACGGCATGCCCGGTTCCGAGCTGAGGCGACTGCTCAGCCCAGCGAACTCCAGTCGGCAGCTTGGCGACGACATCTTCCTTGCGGAAGCCCACCACAACCACGCAGTCGTCGACGCCAGCGTCCGAAAGTGCGCCGAGCACCCATCCGATAAGCGGTTTACCCGCGGCTTCGAACAGGACTTTGGGGCGGTCGCCTCCCATCCGGGTGCCCTTGCCGGCGGCAAGAACACAGGCCTGGAGGTTGGGCATCGCTTCCCTCGCACATTATGGAACCGGTTCGCAAAAAAATAAGCCCCCCATGAAAGGGGGTATGTCTATTACAATATGCTAGTGTAAACTCCGGAGCGGCGATTGTCAACCACTTTTTCTACTCAATCACATCCGGCAAATGAAACTGCTTTTCCGGCTCGGGAATCCGCACCACCGTTCTGGACGATGCGGCCGGAAGGGGCGGCGGCGGGGCGAGTTCGGGCAATTCGTCCCGGCCGGCGGCGCCGGACAGGGGGATCATGGGCGGCTCGCGGAGTTCGGGCAAGCCGTTGACCGCGGCCGGCGGCGCGGCGGGCGGAAGGGGGAGCGGCGGTTTTTCGTTCAGGCCGGGTATGGGGCCGAGTTCGCGGAGCAGGGCGGACGGGGCCGGTTTATCCGGCGCTTGGTCCGGGACCGGGCAGTCGGGCGGCGGAACGGAACGGCCGGCGAATTCGCCCGGCCGCACCTGTCCCCATTCGTCGACGTGGAAGCTGCGGAGCCCTTTCGCCAGGGGAACGGCTTTGAGCGTTCTGCCGTCCGAATCGAAACGGTAGCGGGTCAGGGCGGGGTTGTTGGCCTGGCTAATCATGTCGGACAGCAATTGCCCCGCGTTCGGCAGGCCGCGGAGTCCGGCGGCGGTGGCGAGGAAGGAGCGGACCGCCGCCTCGATGCGTTCCGGCTCTTCGTTCCGCGCCGCGACCAGGCCCCAGGCGCCCAGATTTTTCGTCATGCCGACGCCGACCTTGAACTGGCGGCCGGTGCCGGGGCGGTAGCCGCCGTAGGTCAGTTCGGCCCAATCGCCGTTCAGGCTGGTGGACATGCTTTCCGGCTTGGCCAGGACCATTTCCCGCGCCAGCGACAACGGGCCGTATTCGCGGACAAAATCGGCGTACGGCATGGCTGTCCGCGATTCGGCCGAAAACAGCCCGTGGGCGCGGGCGTAATCGCCCCGCCGCACGGCGGAAACAAAATCGCTCCACAACGCGGTTATGGCCTGGATATCGTCGCCCGCCCGGGCGGGGGCGGCGAGGCAGAACAACAGCGAAAGGATGAGTGCGGCGCGACGCATGGAAACCTTTCGATTTACCTGAAGTTTTGCTGTTCGGGCATTCAAACCGCCGAATGCCCGAACAGCAAAAATCAAATCCCTTGCGGCACGGGCGAAAACGATTTTTGCACAATGGCGATTGGTGGTTTAATCGCCATTGTGCAAAACTTCAGCTA
>JAVBRW010000253.1:0-3018 GCA_031547475.1 Planctomycetota bacterium | reverse complement strand
TTCATTCTTCATTATTCATTGCGGTTCTCACCCTTCCGGGTTGAAGCTGCGGAGCAGTTCCGGGTTGATGGAGATTTCGCGCTTGTTGAAGCGATCGGCAATGCTGCCCATGATGACCGGGCTCGGCTGAATGACGGCGTTGGGGCCGGACATGGTGTAGGTGAAGCCGTAGTTGCCGCGGTAGTTGGTCAGGGCCATCTGGCGGAAACGGGCCTTGACATCCGCCGTCTCGGCCTCGAAATCGGCGCGGCTCGGCACCCGGCGATCGACCAGGAGGATGATTTCCTGTCCCGAGGCCGTCCCGTCCTCGAACGGCGCCGGGCCGTAGAGGTCGCCCACCACCAGACGACCGATCTCGTAGTGCCGGTCGGCGATCTGCTGATAGGTGAGGGTTTCGGCGGGAAGCGCGTCCAGCTCCTTCGTCATGTTCGCGTCGACTTCCTTGCCCGTCTCCTTCGCCTCGGAATACTGCCGCAGGCGCTTTTCCATGTCGAGGGCCTGCTGTTCGACCAGCTCGTCGACGCGGTCGGCAATCATGTCGGACACCGCCAGTTCGAAAATCTCCGGCCTGACCTTGCCGTCCGGGCCGTCGATCGGGGCCGGGGCGGAGGGGCGGTAGTCGAGAAGGCGCAGGCGGTAATAGCCGGTGTCGGCCTTGAACGGCCTGAGGCCGAGGTTGAACGCGTCCTTCCATTCCTTCATGAAGGTGTCGCGCATCTGGCCCGCCTCGGCGTCGAGGCTTTCGAGAATGACGCGGATTTCGGCGTCGGAGCCGGGGGGGAGCTTTTTCGCCAGTTCGGGAATTTCCAGCAGTTCGTCGCCGGTGGTGCCGGCGGTGACGCCGAACTTGGCAATGGGGGTCAACTTGACCAGTTCGTCCAGGGTCAGGTTGGCGGCCTGGCCGCGAAGCTGGGGATCGATGTCGACTGTGAAGTTGCGGAGGGTCTGGCGTTCGATCTCCACGTGGAGGAGTTCCGACTTGATGCGGTCGCGGACCTCGTCCAGCGGCGCATCTTTGTAGAGGTAGGTTTTGCCCGCTTCGTACTGGGCGTTGATTTCGTCCTCGGTCGGCTGGCGCACGGCGGTTTCCGGCACGAACGGCTCGAGGAGGTAGGCGAAGCGCCAGGCGGAGGGAGTGCGGTAGCGGGTCTCGGCCGACTTGCCTGCGGCGTAGACCCTGATCTGCTCCTGCAGTTCGTCGGCCGGCCTTTCCATGATGTCCTTCCTCGCCTGTTCCTTGATGGAGTCGGTGGCGACGAGGCGGATGCGCTTGATCACGCACTGGGCGCGGTTGAACGCGTAGAAGGTGAACACGGTGTCGTCGTTGACCGCCGCCAGGTTGGCGTCGGCTATGACGTAGTTGCCGATGGTCTGCCATTCGCGCACGCCCTGGAGGAAATCCTGCCGCGACAGTTGCATCTGCCGGCACATGGTGTCGACGGCGCGGTCCATCGATTTCGGATCGTCCTTCTTGTAGGCGGCCGCCAGGGTCGGGTGGCCGTTTTCAAGATAGGTGCCGACCTGCAGCTCGGAAGCGCGGGAGCCGGCCTTTTCGGCGTCCTGGAGGATGGCGTAGGTGAAAATGTATTTGTACAGCTCCTCGGCGGGGGTTCCGCGCCCGGGCGCGCCGGCGAACTGGAGGGGAACGCCGCCGACCGCCGCCTGGATGCGCTTGCGGAAGTTTTCGAATTCGTGGTACTTCAATTTCTTGCCGTCGACGGTGCCGACCTCGAACTCCTGGCCCTGCTGGCGATCCCAGCGGGAAAGGCCGCCGGTGCCCCAGACGATGACGAAGGAGGGCACGATGATAAGGGTCACAATCCAGAAAATAAGTTTCTGTTTTCTCCGAAACAATTCCATCGACACGGCAGAATCCCCTGGCTGCAAAATGAAATTCCGAAAAAAAACCACAACGCCCGCGACCCGCACCGGTGCGGCCGGCACAACAAGCGTCGAACCAAGTCGGCCAAGTGTACAGTTTTTCCCCATCCGTTTCAATGTAAAAAGCGCGGCATGATTTTCCTTGCCTCACCCGGCTTCCCGCACTATAATGCACGATTCCGCATCCAGGCCTTATTCCGCGCCTGGCGGGGGCGGTTGTCGGCGACGCGCTCGCCGGCGTCGCTTTTTGTGTGTTCGGGGACACTTTTGCGTGTTTGTTTTCGCGGTTTTGCATAATGCCGGCTCGGGCCGGCGGTTCTTCCGGGAGGGTTATACGTGGGCGTGTTTTTCCTCATCGTGTTCTTTTTCGTGGCGTTTCTCATCGTCGGCCTGGTCCTTCTCCAGGAGGGCAAGGGCGGCGGCCTCACCGGGATGTCGACCGGCATGGACGGCGTCATGGGCGCCAAAAACCCGCTCCGCCGCATGACCGCCTATCTGTTCGCATTTTTCATCGTGATGGCCGTGTCCATCAACTGGTATTTCCACCAGCGCGAGGACCGGAGCATCCCGACCGGCGTCACCAACCTGCCGACCTCCAACGTGACGACCCTGGAGACGCAGGCCATGCCCGGCACCAACGTGGTCGGGGAAGGCGAGCTTCGCCCCGAATCCACCCCCGCCGAGCCGGCCCAGCCCATCCGCCCGGAAGGTGCGCCCGCCGAACCGGTGATGTCCATCCGCCCGGAAGCTGAAACGCCCGCCGAAGCGCCTGCCGCGCCGGTCCAGCCGTCGGCCGCCGAAGCCGCGCCGGCAGCCCCTGCCGCTCCGATTGCCGAACCCGCTCCAGCCGCTCCCGCTACTCCTGCCGTTGAATCCGCTCCCGCCGCTCCCGCCGCACCGGCCGCCCCTGCCGCTTCGGCCGCTCCGGCGGAGGAAAAGCCGGCTGAAAACAGCGCCCCCGCGACGGAGGAAAAACCGGCGCAGTAAAACCCGAATTCACGATTCACGATTCACAATTCACAATTGAACCACCCTGAAATAATTGTGAATTGTGAATCGTGAATCGTGAATTCCTCTTCGGGAGGAACGTCCATGGCGAAGGAAACGCCTTTTGTCGCGGTGAAGGTGAAGTGCCCC
>JAVBRW010000292.1:0-11859 GCA_031547475.1 Planctomycetota bacterium | reverse complement strand
CCTTTCGATCCGTCGTCGGTCATGATGAAAGACTCGTCGGACGTGGCTTTCATCCGGTCTTCCCAGAACAGCAGATTCTGCGACCGCGCTCCGATAATGGAGACGACCTTGTTGCCCGCCTCTTTCAAGGCGCGCTGGATGGGGAACACGGGCGCGATGCCGAGACCGCCGCCGACCAGGACGACAGTGCCGAAGTTGGCGATTTCCGAACCATGACCCAGCGGGCCGACAACGTCGCGGAAACGCTCGCCCACCTGGAACTCGTTCAGCTTGTGGCTGGCAAGACCGACGACCTGGAGGACAAGAACGAGAAGGCCGGTTTTCCGATCGTAATCGGCGATGGTCAAGGGAACGCGCTCGCCCCTATCGTCTCCCCTGACGATGACGAATTGCCCCGGTTCCGCCGAACGCGCAATGATCGGGCAGTGCAGGCGGAACTCGACAATCACGTCGGAGTGGACGATTTTCTGCAAAATCATGTTTTGCCTCGGATCGTCCGCAAACAGGGTGGAGAATGTATTCTCCGGCGTACCGTTACAGGGGTGGGTTTCCTGCGCTGACATTTCTTGACGCTCCTTTTTCTTTCTGGCTTCGGCTTTATTCCGCAATGGAGTAATTGCAGATTTCGTAATAAAGGGATCAAAAATACTCATTAATGGCACGCAGGTCAATATGAATATTCGAGAAATCTTTCCATAATAAAAATGGCGTTGCCGCCGAGTGAAAAAACCGATAGTTTATCAAGTGGACTTTTAAAGGAAATCAAACAAACCGCCGTTTGATTTCCTTTAAAGTTTCCGGGGTTCCTTTTTCGTCGGGGATTATTGTCACGTCAGTCGTTTTGGTTGACCCGGCGAAAAACAACCCATTGCAGCATAAACACTAACAATTTCCAAGGAAATCGGGCGGCGGTTGGCCCGATTTCCTTGAAAACTCGACTCAAATGGATTGACATATAATTCTGTAGACAGGTCGCGAATCATCGGAGGGGCGGTTCACCATTTCACTAAAGGAGCAGTCATGCAAACGCGTCCATTGGGGCAGTCCGGCATTGAAGCATCCGTCATCGCGTTCGGAGCCTGGGCCATCGGCGGCTGGATGTGGGGCGGAGCGGACGAAAAGGAATCCATCGCCGCCATTCATGCGGCACTGGATCACGGCATGAATTTCATCGATACCGCGCCCATGTACGGCATGGGACGTTCGGAGGAAGTGGTCGGGAAAGCGCTGAAGGGCGGTTACCGGAACAAGGCCGTCGTCGCCACCAAATGCACGCTTGTGTGGGACGGCTCGGGAGAGGACGGCTTCTTTTTCTTCGGTTCCGACGACAAGGGCCGTTTGCCGGACAACACGCCGAACCCGAAATACAAGGTTTACCGCAACAACAAGCCGCGCGCCATCCGGAAGGGGTTGGAAGAAAGCCTGCGCCGCCTACAGACCGAGGTCATCGACCTGTTCCAGACCCACTGGCAGGATCCGACGACGCCCATTTCCGAAACCATGGAAGAGCTGCTGAAAATGAAGAAAGAGGGCAAGATCCGCGCCATCGGCTGCTGCAACGCCAAGCCGGAAGAGATGGACCAGTACCGGAAAATCGGCCAGCTCGATTCGGACCAGGAAAAATACAGCATGCTCGACCGGGCCATGGAAAAAACCAACCTGCCCTATGTCGCCAAGAACAAGATCGCGTTCCTCGCCTACTCGCCCCTCGGGCAGGGCCTGCTGACCGGCGCCGTCGGCCCGGACCGCAAGTTCGAGCCGGGCGACAAGCGGAACGCCGATCCGCGCTTTTCGCAGGAAAGCCGCGCGGCGGTGGCGAAATTCCTCGCCGAAATCAAGCCGGTGGCCGACGCCTACAGCCTGACCCTCGGCCAACTGGTGGCGGCGTGGACAGTGGCGCAGACCGGCTGCAGCCACGCGCTCCTCGGCGCCCGCAATGCCAAACAGGTGATCGAAAACGCCAAGGCGGGAGAAGTCAAGCTCGCCGCCGACGCGCTGGCGAAAGTGAGCAAGGCGGTCGAGGAAAAGTTGGCGGGCGTGAAGTAACCGCAATTCACAATTTACAATTCACAATGCACAATTAAGACGAAAAAGCCTTATCCTACCTTCCAATTAACAACAGACTCTCGATGCATGTCTATCTGTTGTTGATGGGAGGGTAGGATAAGGCTTTTTCGTCTTAATTGTGCATTGTGAATTGTAAATTATGAATTGCGGTTAGAACGACCAGCCGACGTTGGCGGACACGCGGTGATCGTTGTAGTCCTTCCTGCCCTCGTAGGTGTAATCGAGGCCAAGGCTGGTGCGGTCGTTCACCTTGGCGTCGACGCCGGCGGTGACGCGGCCGCCTATGTGCCCGCCGCCGATGCCGGCGACCTTCCACGATTTGGCGGTGCGGTAGGCGAAGCCGGGTTGATCGTTCAGGGTGTCCATGTCGCCGATGGAGTTGACCATGGTCAAGTCGACACGGGGCAGAATATTCCAGTTGCCGCAGGCGAACTGTTTGCTGAACCGCACGCCCACCGGGATTTCGAAGTAATTCTGGGAGTCGATATAGCGGCTGTAATCGCTGCCGAACCGGTGCGTTTCGCTCGGGGTGTGCGCGTAGTCAAACCCCAGGTGCGGCGTGAGCACGAAATTGCCGCCGATATCGAAATCCTTGCCGCCCTCGAGGCCAAAGGCGTAGGCTCCCTTGCGGAAGTCGTCGCCGTCGCCGTTGTTGGCGGGACCGGTCAAATCACGCGGCCGGTAGGAAGCGACGCCCAGATAGGCGTCCGCGTCGACGTACCAGCCTTCCGGACGGGTGATGCCGCCGTACAGCGAAACACCGAGCCGGTCGGTGCGAAGCTGGTAATCGGCGTTGGAATACCGCATGTCGTAGCGGCGGTTGCCGTGTTCGTAGTTCAGCGCGGCGCCCGCGTACCACCCGGCCTGCCGATACACATAGCCGAGAGCGGCGGCGGTCGGGTTGTAGGAATTCGTGGAAATGCCGCTGTCGTTGTTCAGCCTGGCCCAACGCTGCATGCCGGCGACAAACACCGTGTTGTTGGGCGCGCACTCATACGCGCGGCTGGAGAACTCGACGCTCCCCGCCGCGGCGGCCATGAACAAGAGGCACACTGCTCCCAAAAGACTTTTTCTGTACATGATCTTCTCCTTCCACCTTGCAGGTTTCGTTGCGCGCATTTCCCGTTTTTTTCTTTTCCAGACAATCCGGAACGAACGGGAACATGCCTGGTGCGACAATAGCCAAGCAATAACGCACCAAGCCGCATTTACGGCCTTCATTGATTAAGTTGTCGGTATTCCCGGAGAATCCCTTCGGGGAGGATGAGTAGTTTTACCCAACTGCAATGATGGCAATGATATCAGAGGAGAAAAAAAGCGCGCTTTTCTCGATTGTTCATTCAGTGTGTACCATGACAATCGCCTTATGGACGGCCGCAGGGGCCGCCCACAAGGCAATTGATGCGGTTGACACAGGATTGAAAGGAGAGGAGATTATTCCGGAAAGAACATCGCCGTCACCACGGTGAAGCCGACGCCTTCCGCCGGCTCGCCGCTTTTTTTCGAACCGATTTCTCCGGGACCGTAAAATCCGAAAAACTCCGCGCCGGACAGGCGCTTTTTTATCACATCCAATTCCTCGGCCAATTGGTTTCTTTCTATCATGCCCTGGCGGCGGCGGCGACAGTTGAAAACAAGGGCGAAAAACGGCTTTTTCCCGCCGCCTTCGGCAATCGCCTCGGCCAGCGTCCTGTCCGCCGTCTCCGGCGTGTGGCTGCCGCCGTTCAGCGATTGCCCGAGCGAGAATTGCCCGGCGATGGCGATGCCGACGTTGACGCCCGTGCGTATGCCGCCCTTGACAATGACCTTGGAGGTGATGTTCCCCGACGCGGCGCCGACGATCGGATAGATGTCGCCAAGACCCTCGTTCAGGCCCTGGGCAAAATCCTTGTTGGCGCCGTTGTATTGATCGCCGAAGGTGAAGATGATTTTGCCCGGGCGTTCGCTCTTTTCCATGAACGGCCGGAGCGCTTCGCCCAATTTTTCCCCCGCCTCGAAATAGCTGTCGTCCTCGTCCGGATTCGTTTTCACCCAGCGGATGTCCACGTCGATATCGCCCCCCAGCGCCCACACGCAGACGCCGACGGGAATGTCGATGGTTTTGACATCGGGAAAATTGCTTTCCGGAGTCAGCGGACTGGTTATCTGGCAGCCGAACACGCTGGAAACGCCGAAATGCTTCGCGACCCCGACGATCAGTTCGGGCGTCAACTGCGGCTCGGCGGCGCCGACAAAGACCAGTTTGGCCGGCGCACCCTTCAGCGCCGCCTTGGCTTTGCCCGCCGCCTCGTTGGCGGCGTCGCCGGGATCGGTCAGGGACGATAAGCCAACGCCGGAAATCCAGCCGGCCGGGACCGGGGCCCCCTCGCCCGCCGACGACACGGCGGCGACGGCCAGAACAACCGCCGCCAGCGCCGCCACACGGAATGCACCATGCGTTTTCATGCAAGTCTCTCCTGTAAAGAATGCGGGCTACCTTCTCCTGTCGGCCGGCCGGCGCGGCGGATCGTAGCGTTCGGCGTAAACGGGGACAAGATGCCAGTCGGTCCGTTCGACCAAGCGGACCAGAACCGGCTTGATCGTGTCGCCCTCATCCGTGATGGAAGTGCGGCCGGTGACCAGCGGAAAATCCCTGACGTCCAACAGGGCCTTTCTGATATCCTCCGGCTTTTCGCCCTGGCGAAGCGCGTTGGCGATCAGGGTGACCGCGTCGTAGGCGCAGGCGGCGGCGGCGTCCGGGTTGTCCATGCCGGCTTCGCCCATGGCGGTGAAAAATTCGCGGAGCATGCGGCTCGACGCCTGTTCGAACAGGGCGCTGGCGAAGGATGTTCCGGCCAGGCGCGATCCGGATCCCTCGAAAACAAGCTGGCTGTCCCAGGTGTAATGGCCGCAGAACGGAGTGCGGATTCCCGCCGCGCCGGCGGCGCGGATCATTTCCGTCGCCTCCAGGGCGTAGGTGGGCGCGAAAATGAAGTCCGGCTTTTTTTCGGCTATTCGCCGGAGCGGGGTATCGTAATCCAGTTCGCCCTGTTCGTCGAGAATTTCGAAACGGCCGACGCTGGCGATGCCGGCCATGCGCGCCTTCAGCTCGAACACCCGGGCCATTTCGCGGCTGAAGGTGTAGCGGGGATCGAAAAGGATGGCGCACGACCTGGCGCCGAACTTGTCGCGCTGGAACTTGACCAGCGCCTCGGCCTCGGCCGAATTGTTGAAACAGCAGCGGAACAGCCAGGGATCCTTTTCGACAAGGGCGTCGGCGGTGGACATCGGCGACACCACGACCACGCCGAGTTCCCGGGCCAGCGGCTTGACCCGCATGGCGCAGTCGGACATGAGCGGCCCGAGCATGACCGGCACCTTGTAGTAAGACACGAGTTCCCGGACATTCTTGACCGCGATGGCGGAATCGCTCTGGTTGTCGCGCCATTCGATAACCAGCTCCTTCCCGTTGATGCCTCCGGAAGCGTTGACTTTTTTCAGACTGGCGATGGCGCCATAGTAGGCGGACAGGCCGTAATCCTCGAGAAATCCGGTCCGGGGGAAGGTGGCGCCGATGATTATTTTGGCGACGGGGCGTGCCGCGCCCCCCGTCTCCTGGGCGTCTTCCGCCAGGCCATGGAACGAAAACGACATGATGAGCGCCAACGCGATTGCGGAAAAACGCATGCTGCCCTCCGGAAGGCGGAAGCCGGACAGCGCCCGGCCGGCGATTAATCTGGAGTTTATAACGCTTGCGCCAAGTCGAGTTTTCAAGAAAATCGGGCCAACCGCCGCCCTATTTACTTGAAAATTGTCAGTGTTTATACGGCAATGGTTTGTTGGTTCGCCGGGTCAACTAAAACGACCGACTTGACAATAATCCCCGACGAAAAAGGAACCCCGGAAACTTTAAAGAAAATCAAACGGCGGTTTGTTTGATTTTCTTTAAAAGTCCACGCCAAAGAACTCGTCATAATTTAATACTATATTTATACTATATCATTTATACTATATCCCGTTCCGTTCCACGAGCAAACCAATAATCGCATTATTTCCGAGCCCCGCAATTTCCCGTTCATTTTCCGGCGACGCTTGTTATGGGGATGTAAAATGGCTATACTATAGCAAAACCGTCGTTTGCAATGCCCATACCCATAGCGAACTGGTTTTGGGCGAACGCCAATCCCAAGCCCAGGACGCGTGCGAAGGTTATGGGGTTGAATAACCGAAGAGCATACGCGCTTTGGTAAATGGGGAAAGCATGAACAGCCTGATGTACAAATTGGCCGGGGTTTTTCTGGCAATTTCCCTTATTCCCCTCGTCATCGGGATAAACGGCACCCTCGCCGTCCAGACGGCCGAATCGGCCCTGAACGCCAACAACCGGGCTCTCCAGAACTTGTCGAGGCTGCTGGCGTCGGCCGACAAATCCCTCACCGACAACGTTCAGCTCCAAAATCGCGCCGACCAGATTATCAACCGCGTCGCGGCGGGACAGCAGGAAACATCCCTGGCGCTCCAGAACATGGCCGATTCCATGCTCCCGCGCAGTTTCGCCGTCGCCCGCATGCGCTATTCGCTTTCGGAAGTGGCCCAAGGGGAACGCGCCCTCCTCCTCGCCATGAACATGCGCTACCTGGTGGGCGACGAACTGGAGGCGGCCCGGAGCGAGCAGCTCGAAAACATCCGCTCCGCCCTCGAACGCCTGGACGATGCGCGAAACAGCTACCTGTCGCTTCTTCGCCCGACCGACGACAAAAAAGCATGGGACGCGTTCGAGCTCGCCCTCCTCGCCTGGCGCGAAAGCCACAACGAGTTCATTGCGAAAATCGAGGAATTGAACATTCTGGTGAACGATCTGGTGCGCGGCGGACCGGTGTTCGCCAAAGCGTCCCAAAGCGCCTACGACACCCTGTTCGGCGACGGCAAAAGCGTCCGCGACGAATGCGAAAAGCGCATCCTCGATCTCAACCAGGACATCACCGCCACCGCCAACGCCAGCGTGCGGCAGGCGGTGGCCCTCCAGAGCGACACCCGGACGCGGGTGGAAAGCCTGACCCGCGACTACGGCGCTTCGTCCTCGAACGTCGGCGAACTGCAGAGCCAGTTCGCCGAAGCGCGCGCCGCGGCCGATCGGGCGGCCGAAAACGCGGCGGAAGCGCTCGCCTCCACCAGCCGCCGGTTCTGGTACATGGCGCTGTTCTCCGCGGTCGGCGTCCTGATCGCGCTCGCCGTCGGCATAATCCTGTCGTGGCGCATCACCAGGCCGGTCCGCAACATGGTCACCCACATGTCCCGGCTCGCCCAGGGAGACCTCACCGCCGACATTCCCGAATCCGATCGCCGCCGGAACGACGAGATTGGACAGCTCGCCCGGGGGCTGCAGGACGTCATCCTGGCGAACCGCGAGGAAATCCGCACCGCCGACGCCATGGCCGGCGGGGACTACACCCGCCCCATGCCGCTCCGCTCCGAGCACGATCAGCTCGGGCGCGCCCTCGCCTCCATGCTCCGCCACACCAACGACGCGCTGACCAAGGTCGTCCGCGCCACCGGCCGGGTCGGGAACGGCGCCGCCGCCGTGTCGGAGGCGTCCCGCACCCTGTCGCAGGGCGCCCAGACATCGGCGGCGGCGGTGGAGGAGATTTCGCAGACAGTCGCCAGCGTCGACCGGCAGGCGCAGGACAACGCCGCCCAGGCGATGGAGGCGAACCAACTCGCCACCGCCAGCCGGGACGCGGCCCAGCGCGGCTATTCCGCCGTCACCGAACTGGTGGCGGCGATGGGCGAAATCCAGCAGTCCGGAAGCCGCATCGCCACCGTCGCCAAGCTGATTGACGACATAGCATTCCAAACCAACCTGCTGGCCCTGAACGCGGCGGTCGAGGCCGCCCGCGCCGGCCGCCAGGGAAGAGGATTCTCGGTGGTGGCGGACGAGGTCAGGAACCTTTCCGGCCGCTCGGCCAAGGCGGCCAGGGAAACGGGCGAAATGGTCTCCGCCATGGCGGCCAGAATGGAGGCGGGAGCGCAGTTGGCCACCCGCACCGATCAGGAGCTTCGGGAAATCGTCGAAGCGACCGCCCGCGTGGCCAAGATTTTCGAAGAGATCACCCATTCGTCCAACGCCCAATCGTCGGCCATGGCGCAAATATCGCAGGGACTGAACCAGATCGACCAGGTCATCCAGGAAAACACCACCAGCGCGGACAGTTCGGCGGCATCGTCCCTCGCCCTGGCCCGGCAGGCCGAGGAATTGCGGCGCATGGTTTCCCGTTTCAAACTGGTGTCGGTGAAGGTCGACAGCCATGGGAACACCATTGTCCGCCACACCCAAACGCGCGGAATCGAAAAGAACGGGGAGGATCGGGGCAGAAAAATGCTTCCCGGGCCGGCAAGCGGCGCAAGCCAAGTTTAGTCTTTACAATCGCCCTTTTCTTCCATATAACATACCCAAGGTTTGCGGCACTTTCCTGAAAAAGTTGCGTACGCCGCCGTATCCCGGGCATGGTAACTGTTCGGGCCGGACGAGATTTCCTTTTCACGGATGCAAAGGCAAATTATGGCGAAAATCAAAGTGTTGGTTGTGGACGATTCGCCGGTGGTCCGCAACGTGCTGACGCGCGAACTGTCCAAGGATCCCGACATCGAAGTCATCGGCTCCGCCCCCGATGCGTTCGTCGCGCGCGACAAAATCGTGGCCATGCGCCCCGACGTCATAACCCTGGACATCGAAATGCCCAAGATGGACGGCATTACCTTCCTCAGAAAACTGATGGAATGGTTCCCCATCCCCGTCATCATCGTCTCCGGCCTCACGCCGAAGGGCTGCTCCCTCTCGCTGGAAGCGCTGGAAATCGGCGCCGTCGACGTTATCGAAAAGCCGGCGCTGACCAACGAACGCGCACTGGCCGACTTTTCCACCCGGCTGATCGATCAGGTCAAGGCCGCCTCGTTCGTCCGCTTCAAGAAAGTCGACACCGCCGCCCAGCAGGCAGTCCAGCAAAAACCCAAGGCGGCGCTCGGCGCCCCCAAGCCGGGCGGACGCCGCCTCGGCAGAAACACCAACAAAATCATCGCCATCGGCGCATCCACCGGCGGCACCGAAGCGCTGAAAACAGTGCTGGAAAAAATGCCGGTCGACTGCCCGCCCATCCTGATCGTTCGGCACATGCCGGGCACGTTCACCAAAGCTTTCGCCGAACGGCTCAACCGACAAACCCCCATAGAGGTGCTGGAGGCGGAGGACGGCATGGAGGTCAAGCCCGGCCGCGCCATTATCGGGAATGGCAACCTGCACCTCCTTATCCGCAACTCCGGCGGGCGCTGGCAGGCGGAAACGCGGGACGGTCCGCTGGTTTGCCGCCACAAGCCGTCGGTGGAAGTATTGTTCAATTCGTTCGCCAAAAACGTGGGCAAAAACGCCATCGGCGTCATGCTGACCGGCATGGGCAGGGACGGCGCCGACGCGATGAAAAACATGCGCGACGCCGGCGCCCGCAACATTGCGCAGGACGAAAAATCCTGCGTCGTGTTCGGCATGCCCAAGGAAGCCATCAAGGCGGACGCGGTTGAAAAAATTGTTCCCCTTGACATGGTTACCGATTCGGTGTTATCTTTTCTTTAAGCCTGTAATCAGGTGCATGTTCTACCTGAATTCAGGTGAATGCTATAGTGATACCCCCTGGGAGACGGGACTATGAAAATCCTGGTTGTCGACGATTCATCCACTATGCGGCGCATTATATCCAATATCCTGAAAGGCAACGGCTACGACAATATCGTCGAGGCCGGCGACGGAATCGAAGGCCTGAACCAACTCAAGGCCAATCCCGACATAAAGATGGTTTTGACCGACTGGAACATGCCCAATATGAACGGGTTGGACTTCCTGACCAAGATCCGCGAAACCACCCCCGGCACCCAACTTCCGGTCATCATGGTCACCACCGAAGCGGAAAAGGCCAACGTGGTCGCGGCCATCAAGGCGGGGGCCAACAATTATATCGTGAAACCGTTCACCCCGGAAATCGTCAAGTCGAAGCTTGAACCGTTCCTCAAACCGGCCTAAAACGTTGGACCCCGGGAAAATTTTTGCATGAAACTGATAACCGTATCGGACACGGCGGTAACGCCCAACATGATAAAGGGAATTTTCCACATGCGGAAAATTCCCGGCATCGAGTTTGTCCATGCGCATAACAAGAACGAACTGACCGCCGCCCTGAACGAACAGTCCATCGTGCTGGTGGATTGGGAAACCGATCCGGCCAAATGCGCCGAATACGTCTACACCGCCAAGGCGAAAATGCCGAAAGCCCCCGTGCTCCTCCTCTGCCCCAAAATCAAGGCCGGAACCACTTTCGCCGGCATCAAGGCCGGCGCGGCGGGCGTCATCAACAAGCCGTTCAACCCGGACGATGTCATCAAATCCGTCGCCGGAACCATTAAAAAGGGCCAGAGCACCCGTCCGACCGTCAACGTCGAGTTCATCAACCCCTTTATCGACGCGACCCGCAACGTGTTTTCTTCCATGTGCAGAGTCGAAATCGCGCGGAAGAAAATTTTCATAAAAGACGACTACAAGATGCTCGGCGACATTTCCGGCGTCATGCGGATGTCCGGCACCGCCGCCGGCACTGTCGTCATCAGCATGTCGTCGGAACTCGCGCGCCTGGTGGTCGGCAACATGCTCGGGGAAGCGCCGGCGGCGGAACTGACCCAGGAGGTGAAGGACGCGACCGGCGAAATAATCAACATGATTTCCGGCCAGGCCAAGGCCTCCCTGGTGAAGACAAAGTACCATTTCACCATATCGATTCCGCAGGTCGTCACCGGCCCCGGCCACGAGATCGAGCACCAGCCCGGCACGCCGAACATCGTCGTGGTGTTCGAGGGGGCGGGCCACGATTTTTCGCTGCAGGTGTGCCTGGCGCCGAACGACAACGAAACGGAGGCGCCGAGCGAACCCTAGCCGCGTTGGCCATAATTTTGTCACGGGAAAGAAACCTGGACAGGTTCTTTCCCTTTTCTATTTTTTAAAAACCGTTGGATGGATTGATTCGCTATGTTTGAAAAAATCATAATGCCCGTATTGATCATGCTTGCCGGCCTTTTCTCGGCGTTCTGCGCCCTGAAGGAATACGAGTGGTTCATGCACCACCGAAAGGCGGAGACCATGGCCAAACTGATCGGGTATACCGGCACCAGGATTTTCTACATCACGCTGGGCGCCGCCCTGTTCGTTGTGGGCGCGGTCCTGCTGGCGCACGGATTGGGAGCCGCGTAACTTTTCGGAACACAACCCCGAAATTTCATTTCTATACAGGAGAACAGATGAATTACGACATTGCCGACGCCAAAAAAGCCCCGGACGGGGTGAAGAGAATCGAATGGGCCGACCGCGACATGCCGGTCCTCGCCCAGATCCGCGACAAGTTCGCCAAGACCCGCCCCCTGAAGGGCCTGAAAATGTCGGCATGCCTCCACGTCACCGCCGAAACCGCCAACCTCATGCGCACGCTGAAGGCCGGCGGCGCCGACATCGTGCTGTGCGCCTCGAACCCCCTGTCCACCCAGGACGACGTCGCCGCCGCGCTGGTCAAGAACTACGGCGTCCCCGTCTTCGCCCGCCACGGCGTCGACAACAAGGGCTATTACCGCCACCTCGAGGGGGCCCTCGCCCACAAGCCGAACGTCACCATGGACGACGGCGCCGACCTGGTCACCCTCATCATCACCAAGTACAAGGATCTGCAGAAGCAGATGGTCGGCTCGATGGAAGAGACCACCACCGGCGTCATCCGCCTCCGCGCC
>JAVBRW010000474.1:0-12951 GCA_031547475.1 Planctomycetota bacterium | reverse complement strand
TAATTACCTTCCCAGCCAGCCGCCGTCCACGGCGATGGTGAAGCCGTGCATGTAGTCGGACGCGGCGGAGGACAGGAAGACGACGGCGCCGCCCATATCGGACGGGTTGCCCCAGCGCCCGGCCGGGATGCGTTCGAGAATCGCGCTGTAGCGCGCCTTGTCGTTCCTGAGCGCCTCGGTGTTGTTGGTGACCATGTAGCCGGGGGCGATGCCGTTGACGTTGATGTTTTTGGACGCCCATTCGCAGGCGAGAAGCCGGGTAAGGCCGAGAACGCCCGACTTGGACGAGGTGTAGCTCGGCACCCGGATGCCGCCCTGATAGGAAAGGAGCGAGGCGATGTTGACGATTTTGCCGCCCCGGCCCTGCTTGACGTACTGGCGCGCGGCGGCCTGGCACAGGAAAAACACCGATTTCAGGTTGAGGTCCATGACTTCGTCCCAATCCTTTTCGGTGAAGTCCAGCGAGTCGCAGCGGCGGATGATGCCGGCGTTGTTGACCAGGATGTCGACGGCGCCGAAGCGTTCGACCGCCCGCTCGATCACGGAGGGGCAAACGGACGCATCGCCGAGATCCGCCCGGATCGGGAAGGATTCGCCGCCGGCGGCGGCGATTGCCTGCATGGATTCGTCCATGGCGGAACGGCCGACCAGCGCGATTTTGGCGCCCGCCTCGGCCAGCGCCAGCGCCATGCCCTGTCCGAGACCGGTGTTGGATCCGGTCACCACCGCCACCTTGCCCTTGAGGGAAAACTGATCGAGAATCATGGAATTCCTTTCTTGACGCATCGTTGTCAGGATTTTTTCTCGGAGCGCGAACGCCTGGTGCCGGGGCGCTTCCGGTTCAGGAAGCCGAGGATATCCAGCGAGTCCGTATCGTTGGCCAGCGCTTCAATGGCCGTTCTGGTGCCGGCCAGGTGATCGGTCATGCGTTCGCGGGCCGCTTCGGCGTCGTGGCCGGCGATGGCGTTGACGATGGCGGAATGCCCGGCCAGCCGTTCGGGCAGGGAGCGCCGGCCGCAGGCGCGGTTTATGCGGAGTATGCGGTCGACCTCGAACCGGGTCTGCTCGATCAGACGGCGGGCGTCGGGAAGATCGGCGATGGCGAAAATGGCATCGTGGAACCGATCGTTGGCCTCCTCGAACCCTTCGGCATCGCCGATATCCGCCAGCCTTTTCTGTTCGGCCAGCATTTCGCGGAGCAGCCCGATATCGTCCAGCGAATATTGTTCCGCCGCCTGCGCGGCGCAGGACGCTTCGAGCGCGTTCCGGATGAAATAGCCTTCCAGCCCGCGATCGGTGTCGATGGGCGCGACATAGGTGCCGCTTTTCGGAACGATGCGGACAATGCCGTCCTCGGCCAGCCGGATGAATGCCTCCCTGACCGGCGTCTTGCTGATGGACAGGCTGGCGGCGACGTCCTTCTCGGACAGGAACTGGTTCGGCAAAAGCGTGAGCTTGACCGCCAGTCCGCGAAGCAGCCTGTACACCTGTTGCGTAAGCGAGCCGCGGCCGTCCAGGGACGCGTCGTCCAGCGCCTCCTTGACCGGTACAATGTGCATGCCGTGCATGCTTTCGCTTTCCTTGTTGACCGACATGGTTCGCATCCGCCCCCGCGACTCGACCTCGACCGAAATTCCCGAATCCGGCAATCATCACCAGCCGGTTGGCTCCCGACCACACGTTTCAGGCGGCTCCGCAAATGGGGTCGAAAGGAAAATCCTTGCGGTGGCGGCAGTTCTGATGAAAAAATGGCGTCGTTGCCGGAGTTTTCGAAAAATCGACGACGATGAAAAGCAGCTCCGTCTTTTAGATATATACCAGATAATAATGAAATGTCAAAAGCAATTTTAGCGCATTTTTTCCTCGCCACAACCCCCGCCATTCCGTCTCGCCATATTTCAGGCAATAATGATTCGAGGGAACCTCTCAAAACCCCCATTTTCACGCTTTTTCGAACGCGGTTCATATCCAGCGAAAGATATCAGTAATTCACGGCAAAGGCCTTGTTCCTTTAACATGTTGGCATTGCCGAAATTAAATGCGGGGCAATCGCGCTTTATCAACCTTCTGATATCTTTCAAAAAACATTTTTGCCACTCCGGTCGCCAAATCCGTTTTTCCGCCATTTTCTTGCGAAAAATTTTCGACAGATTTTTCCCGTTTTTTCCGCGTGTTTTATTCAAGGATATTTCCTTCGAATCTATTTATTAAAGAAGAGATGCAACAAAAATCGAGGAACGGGCGGGCGGTAAAAATGGATTTTTTCGTAAATGCCGCTTGCATATATCTAACATATTTGGTATATAAAGATAAAGGGGTTCAATCCGCAACGCATTCAATCGTCATTTGGCGTTTCGTTTTTCATTTGCAGCGTTTTGCCAGTGCCCATTTTCCAGGCAACGGACCGCTTCGCAGCATTTCCGCGTCGACGACCGGAAAGAGCGGTGTTGAATTGCCACATAAAGTAAACGAATCGTAGCGGGAATGGCCCGCGAAAAACTTGCCACAATATTGAAGGAGGATTCCGCATGAAACGTGGATTGCCGCTTTTCGCCCTCGCCGTATTTTCCTGGGCGTCCGTCTCCTATGCCGCGACCGAGTTGAAGCTGGGCCATTTCGGCTCGGAAAACCACCCGTCGCAGGTCGCGGCCAAGCAGTTCGCCGACAACGTCGCCAAGCGCACCAACGGCGAAATCAAGATCGTCATCTACCCGAACAACGCCCTCGGATCGCCCCCTGAAGTGCTCGAGCAGGTCATTCTCGGCGCCGTCGACATGAGCCTGAGCGGCCAGGACCAGCTCGCCAAGCATATCAAGCTGTTCGACGCGGTCAGCATCCCCTTCTCGGTGGACGGCTACGACCACATGGACCGCATACTGGACGGCCCGTTCAAGCAATGGGCGGTTCCGGAATCGCTGAAGGCCGGGCTTGTCTACCTGTCGAGCTGGGAATGGGGCTTCCGCCAAATCACCAATTCGAAACGCCCCATCCTCACCCCGGACGACGTCAAGGGCCTGAAAATCCGCACCCCACCCGCCATGTCCTACCAGGCCGCCATCGAGGCGCTGGGCGGCAACGTCCAGACCATTTCCTTCTCCGAACTGGTCATGGCCATGCGCCAGGGCGTGGTCGACGGGCAGGAAAACCCCATAAGCGTCATCTATGATCTCAAGCTGTACGAATCGCAGAAATACATCACCATCGTCAACTACCTCTACAGCTCCATGACCCATGTGGTCAACAAGGGCGTGTGGGACGGCCTCACCCCCGAACAGCAGAAAATCATCGCCGAGGAATCGGACGCCGCCCGCCTCCTGATGCGGAAACTCGTCCGGGACGGGGAACAGAAGCAGATCGAGGACATGCGCTCCAAAGGCATCCAGATCGACGCGCCCCCGCTGAAACCGTTCGCCGACAAGATGGGTCCGGCCTACGACAAGATCAAGAAAAACATCGGCGCGGAAAACTTCGACAAGTGGATGGAAATGGCGAAGGCGACACGGAAGTAACGATTCATAATTCACAATTCACGATTCACAATGCACAATTATTTTGCGCTTTCCCCAAATAATTGTGAATTGTGAATCGTGAATCGTGAATTCCTCTCCGGAGAAGTCCGCATGCTCACACTCTACCTCTTCGCCACCCTGATCGCCCTTCTCGTGATCAACGTCCCGGTCGTCGTGGCGATCGGCCTGACCTCGGTCATATTTTTCGTCGCCCTCGGCGACAGCCGGCTCCTGGTCATGCTGCCGAACCGCATGTACTACGGCACCACCGGCTTTACCCTGCTGGCCATCCCCTTCTTCATCTTCGCCGGCAACCTGATGAACGTCGGCGGCATAACCGAACGCATTTTCCGCTTCGCCAAATCGCTGGTCGGCCACATACCGGGCGGGCTCGGGCAAGTCAACATCCTGGCCAGCGTCATCTTCTCCGGCATGTCCGGATCGGCGGTGGCGGACGCGGCCGGCCTCGGCCAAATCGAGCACAAGGCGATGGTGGACGACGGCTTCGACCCGGCGGTGTCGGCCACCCTGGTGGCCGCCTCCTCCATCATCGGGCCGGTCATCCCGCCGAGCATCCCGTTCGTCCTGTTCGGCGCCATAACCAGCGTTTCGGTGGCGAGGCTGTTCATGGCCGGTTTCCTTCCCGGCATCATACTCAGCCTCGGCATGATGGTTTCCCTCGCCGTCATCGCCAAGCGCCGCGGCTATCCGCAGGAGCCGCGCATGGCGCCGTTCGCCGAAGTGTGGGGCTCGTTTGTCGGCGCCTTCTGGCCGCTCATGGCGCCGGTCATCATCATCGGCGGCATCATGACCGGATTCTTCACCCCGACCGAGGCGTCGGTCGTCGTCTGCCTCTACGCCACCATCCTCGGATTCTGCTACCGCGAGCTCCATTTCGCCGACCTGCCCGAACTCATCTGGAAATCGGTCAAACAGTCGGCCAGCCTCCTGTTCATCATGGCGGCGGCCAACTTTTTCGGCTGGCTGACCATCCGCCAAAAAATGCCGGACGCCATCATTGAAACGCTGATGAATTTCGGCGCCTCGCAGGCGGCGGTTTTGTGGATAATCATCGCCATCATCCTCGTCCTCGGCTGCTTTCTCGAAGGCAACGCCATCTTCCTCATCACCCTCCCGATCTTCGTCCCGATCTGCAACATGTTCAAAATCGATCTGGTCAACTTCGGCGTGGTGATGACGCTCCTCATCATGATCGGCAACCTCACCCCGCCGGTCGGCATGTGCCTGTTCGCCGTCGATTCGTTCGCCCGTGTCGGGCTGCCGGCATTGTCGCGGCAGGTGTGGCCCTACCTTATAGTCATTTTCCTGGTGACCGTGCTGATCGCGTTCGTGCCGCAGATCGCATTGTATCTCCCGAACCTTTTGATGGGACCCATGTGATGATCGCCTATTTCAAAAAGCTGGATCGCGCCGTCCAGGCGTTTCTCCGCTACCTGTGCATCGTCCTGTTCATCGCCCTCGCGCTCATCCTCCTGACCAACGTGGCCATGCGCGTGATGAACGATTTCTCCAATTGGCTGACGGCAAAAAACCTGGCGAGCGCCGGCGCATTCGTCAAAAGCCTGGTGCCGATCACCTCGATGCACTGGTTCGACGAAATTGTCGAGCTGACCTTCGCCGCCCTGGTGTTTTACGGCGCCGCCGCCCTGTGGGGGATAAAGGGGCATTTCTGCGTCGGCGACTGGATTTCGCGGCGGCTGCCGAACGACGGGCTCCGCGCCCTGTACAAGATGATCGTGTCCCTGCTGTCGGCCTCGTTCATCGCCGTGTTTTTCTGGTACTCCCTCCGCCTGACCATGACGACCAGCGAACTCTCCACCGTGTTCCAGATTCCGAAAGGCGTGCTGTACTGCTGCATGCCCATTTCCTCCCTTATCATGCTCGCCTATTCCCTGGGGGACGTGGCGCTCGATCTCGCCGCCATTTTCACCGGATCGGGGGCGGGGAGCGAGGAACAGGCTTCGCAAAGCATGTGAAGCTCGCAATCGCGAACCGGTCCGATAATCCAATCGAAGCGCTCAAGAAAACGGCTGCGGAATAAATTCGCGGCCGTTTTTTTGTTTTTTCCATCTACAGGTTGCCTTCCATAAACCTCCCTGTGCCCTCCACTCCCCCCAGAGCCTATGACGATTATCAACCAAAGCCGGAAGTCATAAAAATGCACAAATTAACGCATGCAGGACGTACTTCCGATAACAGTTTGTAGTGAGGAGGGGGAAGCCGCGTTTTCCTATCTTTGGTCCGCCGGGATGGCATGGTTTCATGTCGCGGGCAAAGTGAATATAGAAGAAGCAAAGGAGAGCACATGTCTCGCTCGTTCTTGATGAAAATGGGAGTTGTCGCTTTCATGTTTTCCACTTCCACCGCCATGGCCGCCATGGTCTCGACCATGGGCAATGTCAACGCGGTCATGGAAGAGCGGGGGTTCCGGTTGGTCCCGGTGTCGGAAGTATACGTCTCCGGCGACGAATCGCCGGCCAGAGTGTACGAAATTATCCGTCCCAACAACGAACGCATAACCATCGGCAGGCTGAACACATCGTGCTCGTGCGTCCAGCTCGAGGCGGAAAAATCCGTGTTCCAGCGCGGGGAAAGAGCGCTGGTCACCCTGCGGAACGTCCGCGCCACGCCGCCGAACGGCCAGAACTACGCTTTCTATGTCCAGGTAACCTCGCCCATCCGCACCACGCTCCGGGCCGATCTGTTCATCCAGTCCGACCGCTTCCTGCAAGCGCAGCCGCAAGGTCCGGACGTCGCCATGCAGCCGTATTCGTACCAGCAGCAGTACCAGCAGCAAACCTATTCCTATCCGGAATATCCGCAGCAATATCAGCCGCAGCACCAGACCCAATACCAGCAACCGCAATACCAGTACCAGCAGCAACCGCAGCAGTATTCCTCGCCGCAGCCGACAAGAATGGGTTCGTTCTCGTCGTCGAGCCGGCAGAGCTACCAGTACCGGTGACTCTCGGCGCATTCATAAAAGCACTGCCATAATAAAGGCGGCCGGCAATCGGCCGCCTTTATTTTCCCCACGCTCCCGCATATCCAGAGCTTCGCATGGATAAAAAATGTGGATCATTCGACCGGACCGGATATACTTTCCTCCCTATAGCGGTTTGGTTGATGATTGGTACCGCTTGAGGCGGAGCCGGCCAAAAGCGGACCGGATGAAAAAGCAAAATCATGACCGACGATCCGTTCGCACAAATCCGCTACCCCTACCCCATCCCGGCCTTCACGCCGGTGCCGCCCGAAGCGCGGCGGCTTATCCGCAACCTGCCCGCCAACAAGGCGACGCTGCACTGGGCCGAAGGCATGGTCGAGGCGCTCCGGGAACTGGAACTGCACAACCCGTCCTTTTCCGCCCCGCCGCCCCCGACCATCCGCCTCGCCGCCTGGAACCTCCATCAATGCCAGTACCCCCGCGCCGCCGCCAAAGTGCTGGCGAAGGAAGGCGTCGACATCGCCCTCCTGTCCGAAATGGACATCGGCCTCACCCGCTCCGGCCAGCACCACACCCTCGCCCTGGTGTCGGAAATGGTGGCGCAGTCCACAGGCATTCCCCGCGGCTACGGCGCCGGCGTCGAATTCTACGAGACTTGGACTACCGACAGCACCACCACCGCGTCCGGCCGCCTGGTTGAAAACTGGGCCGGCTTCCACGCCAACGGCTGGCTTACCCGTTTCAAGGCGCGGCGGCCCATCCTTCTCCGGCTCATGCCGGAGGCGGACTGGTTCGTCGTCCCCCATCCCGATCAGCGCCGGGTGGGCGGCCGCCTCGGGGTCGGAGCGATTTTCGAACTCGGCAAGGTCGAACTGGTGGCGGTTTCCGTCCACCTGGAAAGCGACACCGACGCGGCCGGCCGCCGCCGCCAGATGGCCCAGCTTCTCGACGGGCTGGACGAATTCGCCGGCCGGCGGCCCATCGTCATCGGCGGCGACTTCAGCACCGACATCCCGGAGCCGCATCCGGACGCGCACGGCGAAGACTTGTTCATCGAGGCGGAGCGGCACGGCTATATCTGGCGCCCCGCCAACACGCGGGACCAAACCTTCCACCCCGAACGAACCGCCAACCCCGCCGGGCGGAACGCGGCCCGCCACGACTGGTTTTTCGTCAAAGGCCTGGCCGTCCGCGAGCCGGGCGTCATCCCCGCCGTGGACGAGGACGGGAAGACCATTTCCGATCACGACGCGGTGACGATAAGTTTGGTCTTGCCCCAAGTCTTCTAACATTTAAGATTTAAGATTGTAGATTTAAGATTTATTTTCCGTCAACCGTTCCGGGCGAAAATAAATCTTAAATCTACAATCTTAAATCTTAAATTGAAAGGTCTCATGCTGCACGAACAAATCGCCGAAGACGTTTACCGGATAGAAGTCCCGCTGCCCGACACGCCGCTCCGCATCACCAACTCGTATCTGCTCAAGGGGAACGATCGCGATCTGCTGATCGATACCGGCTTCAACCATCCGCAATGCCTCGATGCCATGCGGGAGGCGCTCCGGGGACTGCGCGCCGATCCCGCCCGCACCGACCTGTTCATCACCCACATGCACGGCGATCACTGCGGGCTGGTCCGCCACCTCGCCGGGCCGGGCGCGCGCATATTCATGAGCGAGGCGGACAAGCCTTTCGTCGCCGATGCCCGCACCCATGACCATTGGCAACGGCTGGCCGAGTTTTTCCATTTCAGCGGATTGACCGCCCACGGGTTCGACAACGATGTCGCCTGCCATCCCGGCTTTTCGCTGGCGCCGCCGCCGGGCGCGGACATCACCGCCGTGCCGGACAACCATATCATCGAACTCGGGCGCCGCCGCCTCCGTTGCGTCCTGACGCCCGGCCACACGGCCGGCCACATGTGTTTGTACGACGAGGAAAGGGGGATGCTGTTCTCGGGCGATCACATACTCGGCCGCATCACGCCGAACATCACCGCCGTCGGCATTGAAAAGGATGTGCTGGCCGAGTATCTCCGGAGCCTCGACAAGGTGGGCGAAATGGAGGTGGGCATTGTTTTCCCGGGGCACCGGCAGGTCGTTCCGGACTGCCGGGCGCGGGTCGGCGAGTTGAAGGAGCACCACAACCGCCGCCTGGCGGAAGTGCTGCGCATCGTCGGCGACCGGCGGGTGACGGTGGTCGACGTGACCCGGGAAATGCGCTGGAGCCTTACCTATCGCAATTGGCTCGACTACCCGCCGGCGCAGAAACTGTTCTCCGCCGGCGAAGGGTTCGCCCATTTGCTGCACCTGGTCAACCTGGGCGAACTGCGGATGACGCGCGAAGACGGGAAGCTTTTCTTCAATTCATAATTATGCATTGCGCTTCCGCACCGATTTCCTCACCACAATCCCTCCCTTCACCACGGTGAGGAGCGGCGGTGGGCGGTGGGGACTTTTTATCTGATCGATGAGGCTGTCGATCGCCGCGCGGGCAATGCCGTCGGCGGGATGTTCGTACGTCGTCAACGGCGGAAACATGTGCTGCGACAGCCCGATATTGTCGAACCCGACCACCGAAACATCGTCCGGAATCCGGAGGCCGCTGTCGTAAATGGCGCTGTACACCCCCATGGCGACAATGTCTATGTAGGAGAAAATGGCGGTCGGCGCCTCCGCCATCGCCAGCAAGCGCCGGGTGGCTTCGTACGCGTCTTCGGCGGATTCGAGTCCGGCGACCACGTACCGTTCGAACCCCTCCAGTCCGCAGTCCTCGAATGCCCGCTTGCACCCCATATACCGCTGCCGATAGCGCTGCAACTCCCCGCTTCCCAGCAAACACCCGATGCGGCGGTGGCCATGATCAATCAAATACTTGACCATGGCGTACGACCCGTCCTCGTTGTCGTTGGTGACGCGATGGGCGTCGACATCGAAATCGCGGTTCACAATCACCACCGGAATTCCCGCCCGCCGAAGCACCGCTATGTGCGACACATCGTCCGACGCGGAACTCAATATCACCCCGTCCACCGCATGGGACAGGATGCTTTCGAAATGCCGGATCTCCCGAAGCTTGTCTTCGTTCGCGTCGAACAGGATTATCGAATACCCGCGCGTCGCGGCATAGCGCTCGATGCTTTTGACCAGCTTGGGATAAAAGGGATTGGTAATGTCCGGGATGACCAGCGCGAACGTCATGGTCGTCCCGGCCTTCAACCCCTTCGCCATGAAATTCGGCCTATACCCCAATTCCTCCACCGCCGCCAGTATCCGCTGACGGGTCGCGTCCCTGACATACAGCTTGTTCGCCAAGGCCCGGGAAACGGTGCTGGCCGAAACCCCGGTCCGCTTGGCGACTTCCTTGATGGTGGCCATGGAAAGCATCCCCCGCCGCATCTTCCCGCTGCTCCCTCCGGGCGGCGGGGAATCGAAACATTCGCGTTTCCATTCCCCGTCTCCCGGAACGAAAGAGCGAGCTATTTGGTCGGTGCCTCCTTGACGCGGCTGACGAGTTGGGTCGGGTTGACGAATTGGAGAGCGATGAGGAGCCAGATCAGGGTGATGACCATGTAGACCATCGCCATGGCGTCGATGGATTGCGGGGCGCGGACGCCGGCGGCGAACACGGAGTAGTAGAGGGCGACGACGAGGGTCTGGGTGTCGGAGCCGGCGGTGAGGAAGGTGAGTTCGAACATGGCGATGGTGCGCACCAGGACGAGGAGGGACGCGGCGAGCATGCCGGGGCCGAGGAGCGGCACCAGGACGTACCAGAACATTTTGGCCGTGCTGGCGCCGAAGACGCGGGCGGCGTTTTCGAGGTTTTCGTCTATCTGCTCGATGAACGGCGTCATGACGAGAATGACGAACGGCAGCGCCGGCACCAGGTTCGACAGGATGACGCCCCAGATGGTTCCGGCCACGTGGGCCTTGTACATCACGGTGGCCATGGGGATGCCGTAGGTGATCGGCGGGATCATCATGGGAAGGAGGAACAGGAGCATGAGCGCTTTTTTGCCGAAGAAGTTTTTCCGCGCCATGGCGTAGGCGGCGGGGACGCCGATGAGGATGGAAAGGGCGACCACGGCGAACACGACTTCGGCCGTCACCCACAGGACGTGCTCGAGCTGGAATTCCTTCCAGGCCGACACGTACCATTCGAAGGTGAAGCCTTCCGGAAGCCACCCGGAAAACCAGCGCCTGCCGAACGAATTGACCGCCACCGCCAGGATGATGAGGCCGACGTTCAGGATGAAGAAGAACATCAGGCCCCAGATGAACGCGTTCCAGGCCCGGGCGGGGAACCTTTGTTTGATTTTCATCAGCCTTTTCCTCCTGTGACCGGACCGCGATAGAACAGTCCGCGCGCCCACAAGACGAGGGCGACGACAATCAGCTGGACAAATCCCATGATCATGGCGATGGCCGAGGCGAGGGAATAGTCATAGCGTTCGAACGCAGCCTCGTACGCCGCGATGGATATGACGCGCGTCGGCCCCGCCGGCGAACCCAAGAGGACGGCGGATGGGTATACCGAAAACGCCTGGACGAAGGCGAGGCAGAACGCCATGGCCAGGCCGGGCGTCAGGAGCGGAAGATAGATGTAGCGGAACTGCGCCCACGGCGAAGCCCCCAGCGAGGCGGCGGCGCGGGGCAGGCCCGGGTCGATGCCGGTGATGTAGGACAGGACGAGAAGGAAGACGAAGGGGAAGCCGGAAATGACGAGGGAGATGATGACGCCGGCGAAGTTGTGGGTCAGGCGGATGGCGCCGGTGTAGCCGAGCCAGCGGATCAACTGGATGGACCAGCCCTTGGGGCCGAAGTAGGTCAGCATGCCTTCGGCGATGAGCACGGTGCCGAGGGCGATGGGGATGACCAGGATGGTGGTGACGAATTTCTGGTACCAGGTTTTTTTCCGCATGGCGAAGGCGATGGGCAGGGCCAGGCCGACGTTGAAAATGGTCGCCGGCAGGGCCAGTTTCATGGTGACGATGATGGTGGGCCAGAGATCGGTCCGGGCGAAGAACGCCTTGTAGTTGGCGAGCCAGTCCTTGCTTTCCATCGGCTCGAACGACAGGATCAGGCCGTAGATGAAGGGATAGACGAAAATAAGGAGGAGAAAGGCGGTGGCCGGAATGAGCAGGAGGAGCGTCCGGTCGAAGCCGAAGGTGTTTTTTCTCATGGCTGTCCTCCATCACTCGTTGGGATAGGCGAGAACGCGTTCGGGAGCGATGGACACCCGGACTTTTTCGCCTTCCTTCATGGGAGTGGCCGTCCGCAGGTGGAGGACGTCGCCGGCCTCGGTCACCAGATCCGCCTGCGAGGTGTGGCCGCAGTATTCGACGTTCCGGACCAGCGCCTCCATTTGATTGGGGCCGTCCTTGTTGACGCGGAAGTCCTCGGGGCGCATGGCGACGAGGGCGGTTTTGCCCCTGATCGGCTGCATGGCGGTGCCCTGGAGCCGGACGCACTTGCCCATCATGGTTATTTCCTTGCCGCTCTGGTTCTCGATGCTCAATTCCAGAACGGTGCGGTAGCCCATGAAGCGGGCGACGGCGAGGGTGGCGGGCGAGCCGTAGATTTCCTGCGGTTCGGCTATCTGCTGCTGTTTGCCGGCGTTCATGACGACGATGCGGTCGGCGAGGGACAGCGCCTCGTCCTGGTCGTGGGTGACGTAGATGGTGGAGCGGCCGAGTTCGTGGTGGATGCGGCGGATTTCCGAGCGCATTTCCAGGCGCAGCTTGGCGTCGAGGTTGGACAGCGGCTCGTCCATGAGGATGAGCGGCGGCTCGATGACAATGGCGCGGGCGATGGCGACGCGCTGCTGCTGGCCGCCGGACAACTGGCCGGGAAGTTTGGTTTCCTGGCCGGTCAACTGGACCAGAGACAGGGCTTTTTTGACCCGCTCGGCGATTTCAAATTTCGGCACCTTCCGCATGAGAAGGCCGAAGCCGACGTTTTCCAGGACCGTCATGTGAGGGAACAGGGCATAGTTCTGGAACACCATGCCGAAGCCGCGCTTTTCCGGCGGCAACAGGTCTATCCTTTCCTTGTCCAGGTGGATGGCGCCCGAGGAAACGGGGAAAAGGCCGGCCACGCAGTTGAGGGCCGTCGATTTTCCGCATCCCGAAGGGCCAAGGAAGGCGATGAATTCGCCGCGCTCGATGGTGACGTCAAGTTCGTCCAGAGCGGCGAACTCCTTTCCCGCGTTGAAAAAGCGGCGGGTTATTTTGTCAAGGTGAAGCCTTGCGAAATCGTGCGTCATAGGAATGCCCCCGAATTGACAGAAAATACCCCGTCCGGCGGCCATGCCGCCAAGCGCCGGATTCGGGAAGGTTATTGAGTCGTTGTTTCTAAAGTGACTTGGATTCCTTGCCGTGCAGGTCAAGCCCGACTTATCCCGGCATAACCTCACGCCGGTGGTGCGGCGGCCGTTTCTCCCGCCGGGATGACGTTCGGGGTGTGCGCGGCGCCA
>JAVBRW010000201.1:0-3356 GCA_031547475.1 Planctomycetota bacterium | reverse complement strand
GGGCGCCGGGGAGGTTGCCCGCCAAAAGCTTGGCGACGTTGATCAGCCGCACGGCGATGCCGCCCCGGTTCATGATATCCCCGGCCAGGACGAAGAAGGGCACGGCGAGCAGGGCGAAGCTGTCGATGCCGGCGAACATCTTTTGCGCCGCCACCTGCGCCGCCGCCTCGGGGTTGACCACCATCAGGATCGCCAGGAGCGAGGAGAACCCGATGGTCACCGAAATCGGTACGCCTGCGGTCAGCAGGAAGAAGAACGGGACGAACAGCATCAGGGCGACGTTGAGGGAATTCATGCCCGTTTCTCCTTTCCGCCGGTGGCGATGCTCCAGATGTTTATGACTTCGAGGACGATGATCAGCACCCCCGCCAGCGGCAGCATCAGATACACATATCCCATGGTCCAGGTCAGGACGGGCGAGATTTGGTTCAAGTTGTTTTTGACCTGCAGCCAGCCTCCGAAGACCAGCACCAGCAGGGCAAAGACGATGTTCACCGTCCTGATAAAGATGTCCATCCCCGTTCCCCCGCGCGCGGTGCGCCGGCGAACCTTATCATGGACAAGGGAAAAGGCCAGATGTTCGCCGCTGCCGAAGGAATAGACGCTGCCGATCATGCCCAGGAAAATCAGGAGAAAGCGGAGCAGCTCCTCGGTCACTACGCTGGGGTTGTTGAGAACGTAGCGGGAAAACACCTGCCAGCAGGCGATGACCACCATCACGGCCATCAAAAGCGCCATGATCACGCGTATCGCCCGCTGGATGCAGTTTTTTGCACTCATGGGAAACTCCATTTCAGGGAAAACCGGGATTATTTAGTGGCTATCTTGAAATGAGCCATTTGGCCGTCAGCCGAGGAGTGGCGGGCCGGCAGGGTTTTCAAAAAACGCGGTAGTGGTTGTTTTCTGAAAACCCCGAGAGGCCCGACCCGACGAAGGATCACGGCCAAAGGGTCATTTCAAGAGAGTCACTTAACCGCTTGGACGTCCTTGATGAGGTCCGCGAATTTCTTGTCCTTCATGAAGTCGTCCATGATGGGCTTGGTCATGTCCTGGAACGGCTTCTTGTCGACGGTGTAGAAGGTGACGCCGAGCTTTTCCTGGCAATACGTCACCGCCTTCCCGGCTTCCTCTGCCCAAATCTTCTTCTGGAGATCGCCGGCGGCTTCCGCGGTCTTGGTGATCAGCGCCTTGTCGGCGTCGGACATGGCGTCCCAGGTCTGGGTGTTGACGATCAGGAGATCGGGGATGATGGTGTGTTCGTCGTAGGAGAAGTGCTTGGCCACCTCGCCGTGCTTCATGTCGACCAGCGGCAGCGGGCTGTTTTCCGCCCCGTCCAGCAAGCCCTGCTGCAGGGCGGTATAGACTTCGCCGAAGGGGAGGGGGGTGGCCTGGCCGCCCAGCAGTTGCATCATGCGGATGGAGATTGGGCTCGGCATGACGCGGAACTTCAGACCCTTGAGGTCGGCGGGGCTGTGGATGGGCTTCGATTTGGTGTAGAAGCTGCGGGCGCCGGCGTCGAAATCGACCAGGCCGATGAAGCCGAACGGCCGCGACCCTTCGTAGATTTTCTTCATGACCGGGGCCTTCATGACCTTGAAGTATTGGTCCCGGCTATTGAAGAGATAGGGGATGGAGAACAGCGAATAGGTGTTGTCGAAGCCTTCGAGGAAGCTGGAGGAGACCTTCACCATTTGCACGATGTTGGCGCGCAGTTGTTCAATCATGGCGCTGTCGTTGCCAAGGATCGCGTTCGGGAAAATCTCGACGGTGATCCTGCCGTTGGTTTCTTTTTTCAGGGTGGCGGCGAAATCCAGCAGAGCCACGTGGATGGGATGCTTTTCCGTCTGGTTATGCGCCAGTTTGAGGTTCCAGGCTTTCTCGCCCGCGCCTGACCAGCCGGTGAGCGAGACGAAGGCGATGCTGGCCGCCAACAGAAGCAACGACGTTTTCTTCATAGTTTTCTCCTGTAAAAGAGGAAAAACCGCACGAATCTCCAAGAAAAAGAATCGACCAGGAATAGGGACGGTGGTTGTGCGCGGAAGCTGCGCTGTTGTCGAAAATATCGCGTGTGTGCGTCCGGGTGCTGTCAATCATTGACGGAATTATAGTATGCCGCCGCAAATTAAAAATACCGATTTTGCGTAATTCATAGTGCTTTTTGCGACACGCCGGGATCGTTTTGCGCAGGCGGAGAAAATCGGGAGGGGCTGGTTTTCAAAAGAGGGCGGGGGTTCGGATTTTATTGATTCCGCGATTGACAATGGCGGTGCCGGCGAATGGCGGGCTCGATGAACCCGCCTTAAGAACTGTTTCAAAACCCGGATCAGGCCTTCAGCCGAGGAAAAACCGGCTGGCAGGGTTTTCAAAAAACGCGGTGGTGGTTGTTTTTTGAAAATCCCGAGAGGCCGGTTTTGACGAAGGATCAAGGCCTGAGACGGGTTTTGAAACAGTTCTTTACACTTTTCCGACGCTTTCCTGTATGGACAGTTCGGGGGGATAGACGATCTTGCGCGGGGCCACGTCGAGCCCGCCTATCCGGTCCAGCAGCATGTCCACCGCCGTCCCGCCGAGAAGCTGGGCGTTATGGATGACGCAGGTCAGCTTCACCCCGCCGACCAGGGGAACCGACATGGGCGCCACGCAGATCAGGCTGACGTCGGCGGGGATGGCCAACCCGGCTTCCGCGATGGCTTTGGCGAATCCGCTCGCCATGGGTTCGTTGAGGCAGAAAACCGCAGTGTAGGCGCGGTGGGAATGGATGTATTCCAGGCCGAATTCATAGCCGCTCTTGGCTTTCAAATCCCCCTCGCGCACCAGGAAGTCGCGCTCGGAGAAGCCGGCGTCGCGCATGGCGGCGCCGAATCCGGTTATCCGGTCCACGCTGGAGGTGGATTTCGGGCCGCCGGAGAGGCAGGCGATGCGCCGATGCCCCATCGACAGCAGATACTGGGCGGTTATGTAGCCGGCGCGGTAGTTGTCCATGTACACCGCGTCCATGTCGATGGAGCGGAGGTAGCGGTTGACCAGGACGATGGGGCAGGGCGACCCGGCGACCAGCTCCTTGAGCGACGGCGTTTCCACCGGGGTTATCATGATGATGCCGGAGAACTTCTGGGTCTGGGCGTACTCCACGTACTGCTCTTCGATCTTTTCGTCGAAGCCGCTGTTGCCCACCAGGACGATATAGCCCTGTTCGCGCAGGCGCCGGTTCATCTTCTCGTACAGCGCCACGTTGAAATGGCTGGAGGTTTCGCCGGAGATGACCAGCACGGTTTTCCGGGTCAGCCGCTTCCGGTTCGGGCGGGGCGCCTCATAGTTGAGTTGGCGCAACGCCTCCTCCACTTTCCGACGCGTCT
>JAVBRW010000272.1:0-2708 GCA_031547475.1 Planctomycetota bacterium | reverse complement strand
GCACCGGCGACGTGCCGCTGTTGACCGGCACCGACTTGGACGAACATGTCCAGACGCGGCACGGACTCGTCGCCTGCGCCGAGAACGACATGAATTTCGCCGCCCTGGGCTATTACAAATGCCATGCCCACGCGGGCCACCCCGGCCTCGCGTACCTGCTGTTTCCGCGCGGCTATTGCACCGGCGGCGGCCTGGTCGTCAACGACCGGCTGGTGCGGGGCAAAAGCGGGTTCGCCGGCGAACTGTCGTACATGACGTTTGTCGAAAAGCGCGAGGATTTGCGCCGTCTGCTGGCGGCGCCGAAAAAACGCCGCGACTATGTCGAATACGCCGCCAAAATGGTGATGGCGGTCACGGCGACGGTGAACCCGGCCGTGGTCGTGCTCTCCGGCGACGACATGGCGGAAGACATGGCCGGGGACATTCTTTCCTACTGCGCCCGGGACATCCGCCCGGAACACCTTCCCGAACTGGTAATCAAGCAAGATTACAACGACGACTGTCTGGCGGGAATGATTGTACAGGCTTTGTCAAGCCTGGCCAAATACCCGCAACTGCTCGAATTCGCTCCGGTGGATTGGCTCCACCGGTAGAATCCGACCGATGCGCCGAATGCGCGCCGGTTCATTGTTTTTCCCCGCATCCTTCATCCTTTCGCCGCGATGAATCGCGAACACGTAGTGCCACGGCATAATGCGGGCTTGGCGTTTGAAGGCGCCGTTTCGACGAAAATCCGCTTTCGCCCCGGACATTCCCGCCAGCGCGGGAATGCGAGGTGGCTTGTCACCTTTCAATCGATACCGGGAGAAAATCGATGATTACACTTCGCGGCAAGCAGATGCTCTTTATCGAAGCGCACACGCACGTATGGGACAAAATCTTCGGCAGACGCTTCGACAACAAACCGAACTCGGCGCTCAACTGCGGGAAGACGAAACTCGGGAACGAAATCCTCCAGTTCCTTCCGCCCGAGTGGAACGATGTCCGCAGCCCGTTCGAGGTATTCGAAACCTACGCCGACATGTTCGGCTTCGACAAGGCGGTGCTGCTGCAAACGCCGTGCTACGGGCCGCAATACGAATACATCAATCAAATCATGTGGGCCAATCCCGGCAAGTACGCCACCGTCGGCGTCCCGAACCCGCAGGACAAGAAATCGTACATGGAAACGGCGAAGCGCTGCCTCGGCGAATACGGGTACAAGGGGCTCAAGTTCGAATGCCCCGACATCCCCTTCGCCATGCCGGCGCCGGAAAACGCCTTCGTGTTCGAGACCATCCAGAGCTACAACGCCTACTGCATGATCGATCTCGGCTGGGGCGACGGGCCGGACGATTTCCCCATCGACGACATGCAGACGGTGGTGAAACGCTATCCCGATCTGAAATTCATTTTCCCGCACCTGGGCGTGAGCCGCTTCTGGGACGAGAACGAGCACAAGACCAACTACCCGTCGCTCCGCAAGGTTCTCGACATGCTGGAATTCAACCGGAACATCTGGTTCGATCTGGCCGGCATCCCGAGGCTCGTGCACAAATTCGAGGAATACCCCTGCCCCTCGCTCGGGAAAATCCTCAAGGTGGTGAAGGAGTACGGCGCCCTCGACCGCGTCATGTGGGGAAGCGACTACCCGACCGTCCTCGCCTCCAACACCTACCGGCAACTGATCGACTGCGTGACCAAACATTGCGATTTCCTCACGGACGCGGAACTGGAAAACATCATGGGCAAGACCGCGGACAAGGTCTGGTTTTCATAGGGCGGGCCGCCATGTCATCCAGCGAATACCTTCTGGAAGTGCGGGGCGTCACCAAGGAGTTCGTCGGCGTGACCGCGCTCCGCAACGTCGATTTCGCCGTCCGGCCGGGCACGGTCCACGCCCTGGTCGGCGAGAACGGGGCGGGCAAATCGACTCTCATGAAAATACTCTGCGGCATCTATTCGCTCGACTGCGGCGAATATGTTTTCAAAGACCGCCGGGTCCAGTCCCTGACCCCTGCCAAAGGCCTGGAAATGGGCGTTTCCATGATCCAGCAGGACCTGAACCCGGTTCTCGAAATGTCCCTCGCCGAAAACATTTTCCTCGGCCGCGAGCCGCTGGGGCGGCATGGGCTGGTCGATTTTCGGAAAATGGAAGAGGACGCGCGGCGGCTGATGGCGATCCTCGGGCACGATTTCAACCCGCGCCACAAGATGAAATCGCTCACCGTCGCCGGCATGCAGATGGTGGAGATCGTCAAGGCGATATCCCGGGACGCCTCCCTCGTCATCATGGACGAGCCGACCTCGTCCCTCGCCGACAAGGAAATCGACGTCCTGTTCGAGCAGGTGGAAAAGCTGAAAAAGCAGAACATCAGCATCATCTACATCACCCACAAGATGGACGAAATTTTCCGCATTGCGGACGAAATAACCGTCATGCGGGACGGCCAGCGCGTCAGCACCGCCCCCAAGGCGGAGTACACCATGGACCGGCTGGTCACCGAAATGGTGGGGCGGGAACTCACCAACGTCTACCCGAAGCTGCCGTCCGCCATCGGCGAGAAAATGTTCGAGGCGAAGGGATTGTGCCGGGGCGGCAAATTCCGCGGCATCGACTTCCACGTCCGGAAAGGCGAAATCGTCGGCTTTTCCGGCCTGATCGGCGCGGGGCGCACCGAGTTGATGCGCGCCATTTTCGGCCTCGATCCGGTCGACGCGGGAAGCGT
>JAVBRW010000234.1:0-3298 GCA_031547475.1 Planctomycetota bacterium | reverse complement strand
GGGCGGCCACAAGGGCCGCCCCTACCGGTGATCGGTATGTTTTTCCAGAAAATCCGGGTGATTTTAAAATATCTGCTGCACCAGAAACATATAGAACAGCGTGCCGCCGGCGATACTCAGCAGCACGTTCTTTCGCCACAGGTGGAGGCCGGCGGTGAACAGGAGCGCCGCCGCTTCCGGCAGGCCGTGGGGATAGGTTCCCGGCGTCACGCTTTTCAAGCAATAGACCAGCAAGAGCGCCATGGCGGCGTGGGGTAGGGCGCCGCCGAGATAGACGATGGCGGCGGGCAAACGCTCGCGGCGCGAAAACAGCAGGAACGGGATAAACCGGGGCAGCATGATGCCGGCGGCCAGGGCGAGATAGGTGGCGAAGGTTTCCCATGCCGGAAGCGGGGGATTCATGGGCGGGGTTCCTCCTCAAGTGCCATTTCCTCGGCCAGTTCTTCCGCCAGTTCGCTTTCCGGTTCGGCTGTTTCGAGATGGCGGCGGCGGATCAGGAGAGCGGCGACGATCAGGATCATGGCGGGGATGATGAAATAGTCGGGGCCGAAGCAGGCGAGGCAGACGATGGACGCGGCCAGCCCGGCCAGGGCGGGATAATGGTTGTCCGTCGCTTTCCACTGATCGATGACGATGACGGCGAACAGCGAAGTCATGACGAACTCGATGCCCCGCGCGTCGAAGGAAAACAGGCCGGATGCCGCGTTGCCCAATAATCCGCCAACCATCCAATAGACATAATTAAGCGCCGACACGAAAAACCAGTACCAGCCCTTGTCCACCCCTTTCGGCGGTTCGCCGAAGCAAAGCAGGGAAAACGTCTCGTCGGTCAGCCAGAACACGAGGAACGGCTTTTTCCAGCCCGTGCCCGCGTATTTTTGCAGCATGGCGAAACCGTAGAAAAGATGGCGGGCGTTGATGACGGCGGAAATGACAAACGCGTTCAGCGGCTGGAATCCGAGCGCCAGGAGCGAAGTGGCGACGAACTGGATGGTGCCGCCGAACACGATGACGCTCATCAGCACGGTCCAGAATACGCCGTAACCCAGGTTCCGCATGAGAACGCCGTAGGCGGCGCCGAGAAACACGTAGCCGGCCAGCACGGGAATGCTGACGGCGAGAGCGGCGCGGAACGCGCCGGGCAGCGGTTTGACCGGATTGTCCTCCATCAGCCTAGTCCCTTTTTGCGCAAAATCTTCCGGAACAGGCCGGGCCACAGGCGGTTCAGGTACACGCCGGCGCATTCGAATCCGCCGACCAGTTGCTCCGGCGCATCGCCGATTATGGCGGGAAGGGCGCGGCGCGCGCATTCCTCCGGGCTTATGCCTTTGTTCTGCCCCTGGTCCATGGCGCCGTGACGATTGCCGTTCGCCTCCAGCGCGCTTTCGGAAATTTCCGTTTTGACCCAGCCGGGAACGATGAGCGTCACCGAAACGCCGGTGTCGAGCAATTCCTCGCGGAGCGAATCGAACCAGCCGTGGAGCGCGTGCTTGGCGGCCGAATAGTAGGCGCGCCGGGGCGCGCCGAACTTGCCGGTCAGGCTCGAGACCACGACAATCTGCCCGCCGCCCCGTTTCACCATGCCGGGCGCCACCGCGCGGGTCAGTTCGACCGCGCCCCAAAAATCGGTTGCGAAAATGCGCCGCGCCACCTCCGGCGTTGTGTCGAGGGCAAGGCCGCGCTGGCCGACGCCGGCGGCGTTGACCAGAATATCGATGGCTCCCATGCGTGTTTCCGCTTCCGACGCGGCGGCGGGAATGCCGTCCGGGCGGGAGAGATCGAGCGGCAGTATTTCGGCCCGGGCGCCCGACTTCCGGCACCGTGTGGCCGTTTCCTCCAGCCGGTCGCGGCGGCGGGCGGAGAGAAGGACGCTTGCCCCGGCCCGGGCCATTTCCACCGCCAAGGCCTGGCCAATGCCGGAGGATGCGCCGGTTATCCAGACATTTTTATCTTTAGGATGCATTTTCGATTGCCTGTAAAAAAATCTCGGCCCGATCCTCAAGTCCGGGTTTCCGCATCCGATACTATACAGGCGGAACTGCCTACATTCAATACGCAGGGGTATTTTCCATGAGTGTGACCGGGGTGAGCGGCGCCAACCAGATGATGGCCGATTTGATGCGGGTCCTCATGCAAGGCATGCAGGAACAGATGGATATGTCGCAGCAGATGATCGCCGTCGGGGTGGAAAACAGCATCATCGCGGACAAAATGGAAATCGCGCAAAGCATAATCGATGTATATGCTTGAAATGAAGTTTTAGAGGAAATCAAACAAACCGCCGTTTGATTTTCTCTAAAGAAAACCTCCGAAAACACGAAAGCCACTCTCCGGGGAGTGGCTTTCGCTTTGAACGAATGCAACACAAGGTTCCATAAGGCATGTCTACCCGGCGACCGAGTAGTTGCCTTTCTGGCGATCCTTGAGTTCTCCCACTTTCGATTTGTTCCAGTTTTCCACCCGGCTGAAATAGCCGACCACCCGGGTCATGTGCTGGAGAATCTGGGGCTCGCGCTTGCCGGTCAACACGTCCTCGAGAATCGGCCACTCCACCATCTCGATGGCGGCGGTCGGGATACGGGTCATCAGGCCGCTCTTGCCATGCTTGACGATAACCCCCTGCTTTTCGCACGAGTTGTCAATCCCCACCCCCTGCAACTCGGGATGCGCTTCGACCAGATCGAAAAAATGCATCAATTCCATGACTTCACTCCCTTTTCTTGAATAATCCATCCCTACTATATATTGTACTTCGCCATTGATATTTGTCAATATCTTGTAGATTTCCTCTAAAGGCTGTTGTACGCTTTCCGGTGGAAGTTGTCAAGAGGGTTGTGTCGCGCGCGGGCGAAATTGTTGGGCGGAAAAACGCCTAAACTAGGTTAGTAAGAAGGGTTCGGAAGATCAAAAAAAATTTGCCGGATGAAAAAAGGCGCGAAAAAAAACCGCATGACAAAAGGAAATACAAAACGCTTGCCGTCCCTGAAACTGTGTGAGAAAATGCCGTCGGTGCAATGCCGGCGTCCCCGAAATACATGAACAAGGTGGAGGGAGCGAACATGACAGCGTCATTTCCATTGCGGCAGCCCGGCGGCGTCGATCCGGCCCGGGTTCCTTGGCGCACCCTGTATACGGGCGCGCACATGCCGTGCATCGGGCAGGGAACGTTCGGGAACGATCGCTATGGCGCGGAGGAGATCGCCCAATCCATTCTCGGCGGCATCGGCGTCGGCTACCGGTTCATCGATTGCGCGCCCGTTTACCGCAACCAGCCGGAGATCGGCCGTGTTCTGCGCCA
>JAVBRW010000386.1:0-3479 GCA_031547475.1 Planctomycetota bacterium | reverse complement strand
CCGCTTTCATGACTTTATGGCGGACGGTGGACATTTGCGGGCGGTGTTTGGCGCAGAGGATGCTGGCCATGATGTTGCCTCCGAAGGCGGGGCGGGTCTGGAGGAGGAGGCGCTCGGGGGTGATGTCGAGGCCGGTGCAGTCGGCCGTTAGGCCGGTGTGGACTTCGACCGCGACCCGGGCCAGGAAGGAGCGGCCGATGGCGGTGGCGCCGGCCAGGAAAATTTCCGGTTTCTTTTTGGCGATAAGATCGGCCACGACCCGGGCATAGGGTTCCGACGCGTAGTGTTTGAGTTCGGGATCGTCGACCTGGATGACGTGGTCGACCGGATACTGGAGGAGTTCCTGCGCCGCGTCGTCCATGTTGTGGCCGAGGACCAATACGGTCAGCGGCACCCCGAGGCTGTCGGCGAGTTCGCGGCCTTTGCCGATGAGTTCGTGCACCACACCTTGGATGACCCCGTCGATCTGTTCGCCGAAGACCCAGACGCCTTGGTAGTCATTGATATTGACGGCGGCTTTTTTCTCCGCCTTGGTGAGGGTGATGGCGTCGAATTTGCAGCTGGGGGGGCAGGCGCCGCAGAAGGTGCAGGCGTCGTTGACCACGGCCAATTTCCCCTGCATGGCGATGGCCCCGAAGGGGCAGGCTTTGACGCAGGCCTGGCAGCCCACGCATTTTTCCGGATTGATGATGAGAGCGTTTTCGGACATGATTGTTCCTCTAGCAGATCTGCATTTCCTTGATTTTCCCGACCAGAATTTTCGCGGCTTCCGCGGCCGTATCGGCCTGGATGATTTCGCCGCCGCCCCGGCGCGGGGGCGAGAAAGTGCGGTTCACCGCCGTGGGGGAGCCTTTGAGGCCGACTTTCTCCGGGTCGGCTTCGATGTCGGCTTCCGACCAGGTGGTGATGACCGCTTTTTTCGCCTTCATTTTGCCTTTGAGGGAGGGGAGGCGCGGTTCGTTGATTTCCTTGACGACCGTCAGGACGGCGGGGAGCTGGACTTCCAGGACTTCCTTGCCGGTTTCCATCAGGCACTCGACGACGGCGCGGCCTTTGGCGATTTCGCGGATTTTCGAGACGTAGCAGGCTTGCGGCCAGTCCAGGTGGCAGGAGATGCCGGGTCCGACCTGGGCGGTGTCGCCGTCGATGGCTTGTTTGCCGCAGAGGACGACGTCGGGTTGAATTTTTTTCATGGCGAGGGCGAGGGTGAGGCTGGTGGCCCAGGTGTCGCCGCCGGCAAAGGCGCGGCCGCAGACCAGGACCGCGTCGTCGGCGCCGAGGGAGATGGCTTCGCGCAGGGCCGTTTCCGCTTGCGGCGGGCCCATGCTGACGACGGTGACTTTGCCTGAGCCGAGGCGTTCGCGGATGCGCACGCCTTCTTCTATGGCGTAGGCGTCGAAGGGGTTGATGATGGAGGCGACGCCTTGGCGGACCAGGGTGTTGGTGATGGGGTCGATGCGCACTTCGGTGGTTTCCGGCACTTGTTTGATGCAGACGACGATGTTCACGGTTTGGCTCCTCTGGTGAAAATGGCGGTGCTTGACGGATCGGTCATATACCGGTATCGGCTGGAAATGGTTCAATCTTTTTTTATCGATTCGTTCCTCATGAAGTACGAAAGGGACGGCCCGTAGGCCGCCCCAATCGGAGTACCGAGAGAAAACAAATTATAGGGCGAAAAACCTTTCGGTAAAGCGCAATTAACCTTTCGCCGCTTCCTTGATAAGCGCCAGGGCGATTTCATCCCGCTGAATCTGGTTGGTCCCCTCGTAAATCTGGGTGATTTTGGCGTCGCGGGCGTATTTCTCAATCGGGTATTCCTTGGTGTAGCCGACGCCGCCGAAGACCTGAATCGCGTCGATCGTCACCTTCATCGCCGTGTCGGAAGCGAAGCACTTGGACATCGCCGACGCGCCGGTCGGACGCTTGGCGCCGCGGTCGATCCAGCGGGCGGTGGCGTATACGAGCGCGCGGGCCGCCTCGATTTGCATGGCCATGTCCGCGAGCATCCATTGGAGGCCCTGGTTGGCGATAATCGGCCGGCCGAACTGTTTCCGTTGCCGGGCGTAGTCGACCGCCAGGTCGAGGGCGCCCTGGGCAATGCCGAGAGCCTGCGAACCGACCCCGGGTCGGGAGTTGTCGAAAGTCTTCATGGCGGTCATGAAGCCGGTGCCTTCGCGGCCAAGCCGGTTGGCGGCGGGGACGCGGCAGTCCTGGAAGATGAGTTCGCGGGTGCAGGAGGCGCGGATGCCCATCTTGTCCTCTTTTTTGCCGAAGGTGAAACCGGGCATGCCCTTTTCCAGGACAAAGCAGGAACAGCCCCGGGCGCCCTTTTTCCGGTCGGTCATGGCGAACACGGAGTAGATGTCGGCTTCGCCGCCGTTCGAGATGAACAATTTCGAACCGTTCAGGATGTAGTCGTCGCCGTCCTTGACGGCGGTGGTGCGCATGGAGGCGGCGTCGGAACCGGCGTCGGATTCGGTGATGCCGAAGGCGGCGAGGGTACCGGAAGCAATGCGGGTGAGCCAGCGTTTTTTCTGCTCGTCGTCGCCGGAAATCATGATGGGGAGGGTGCCGAGGGCGGTGGCGGCAAAGGAGAGGGAGATGCCGCCGCACCAGCGGGAGAGTTCTTCCGTCACCAGGCACATGTTCATGATGCCGGTCTCGCCGGCGCAGCCGCCGTATTCGTCGGGGATGTAGACGCCGGTCAGGTCGGCGTCGGCGATGGCTTTGAAGACGTCGGTGGGGAAGGTTTGTTCTTCGTCGTATTTGGCGCGCACGGGGACGATTTTCTTTTCGCCGATTTCGCGGGCGGTGTCTACCATCATTTGTTGTTCTTCGGTGAGGAAGTAATCTAGCATTGCCATGAGAAAGCGTCCCTAAAAAAAAGAGGTAAAAGGCGTTTAAATAAAAGAGCGAAGCGAAATCGGAGCCAACTTCAAGTTGGTTGGGATACAGCAATCGGCTGATGTCGCGTCTTTTGTTATTGCAACCCCGCATGACGCCCGCCAAAGCGGGAGCCTGATGCATCCAACAGCCTCACCCCTCGTACCGGCCCAAACACAACGTCGCGTTATGCCCGCCGAACCCGAGATTGTTGGATAGGGCGTAACGGATATCCTTCTTCCGCGGCTGGTTGGGGGTGACGTCGATGTCGCATTCGGGGTCGGGGGTATGGAAGTTGATGGTCGGGGGGACAATCCCCTCTTTGATGGCCATGGCGGAGAAAACCGCCTCCACCGCGCCGGCCGCGCCCAAGAGGTGGCCGGTATGTCCCTTGGTGGAACTCACGGCCAGCTTCGGGAGATGCGCGCCGAAAACTTTCTTGATGGCCTGGGCTTCGGTGCGATCGTTGAAGGGGGTGGAAGTGCCGTGGGCGTTGATGTAATCGATGTCCTCCGGCTTCAGGCCGGAATTGGCGATGGCGATGGACAGGGAACGAATGGCGCCTTCGCCGGTGGGCTCGGGGGCGGTGATGT
>JAVBRW010000397.1:0-6833 GCA_031547475.1 Planctomycetota bacterium | reverse complement strand
GCGCCAACTGGTGGCCACCAACCGCCGGACGCGGAAGGTCCCTCGCTCCGCTCGGAATGACATTTTTTTTGATCGCAAGCGGAAATGACGCGCCGACAGTTTGCCACCAACTCTAACGGTATGGAAACGGGGGGCCACTTGCAATGGATTAATCCTAACAACGCGGCATTTACGGGAACCGCATCCGCAAATGCCGCATGGATTTAGGGTTACCGAACATCCGAAAGGCGCCGGCGGAAAACGACGCGACCTCCCTCTCACCATGCAACCTTTTGATCACACGACTGTTGTGAGCGCGGTTTCCACAACAGTCGCGTAGTGGGATTAACCCGAATTTGCCTTGACAATCGCCCCCGCCTCCGCATCCTTGACGGCAATGGACGAACACGGCATACGGAAAATTCTCGAAGGCGGCGGCGGGACGGGCGGAGCGTTGGCCCGAAGCGCGCTGTGGATTCCGGGAAAATGCTACGGCGGCGCCATGCGCCTGCGGCGCGCCGCCTACCGGCACGGCCTCCTGCCCTCGTTTCCCGCCCGCGTCCCGGTCGTCAGCGTCGGCAACCTCACAGCCGGCGGTTCGGGCAAAACCCCTTTCGTCATCCTGCTGGCAAGCGATCTGATCGCCCGCGGCCGCAAACCCGCCATTCTTCTGCGCGGCTACCGGCAATCGGCCGACGGCCTGTCCGACGAGGCAATCCTCTACCGGGAACGCGTCCCGGACGCCCTTGTCGTGACCGGGGCCGACCGGGTCGCCTCGGCCGAAAAGGCGGCGGCGGCCGGCGCCGACATCATTCTCCTGGACGACGGATTCCAGCATCTCCGCCTCCGCCGCGATTTCGACATCGTGCTGGTGGATTGCACCTCCCCGTGGGGCGGTGGCAACACCCTTCCCGGCGGATTGCTCCGCGAGCCCAAATCCGCCCTCGCCCGCGCCGACGCCGTCATCCTCACCCGAACCGATCAGGCGTCGCCGGAACAGGTGGAAACCATCCGGGCGGAATCGTCCCGCCTGGCGCCGGGTGCCCAAGTCCTGATCTCCCGCCATCGTCCCGCCCGGCTCCGCGATCTGGCCGGGCGCGAGTTGGCATTATCGGACCTTTCGGGAAAACGGGTGGTCGCCCTGGCCGGCATCGCGCGGCCCGAAGCCTTTCGCCGGACGCTGGAAAGCCTCGGCGCCGAAGTGGCGGCGGAAGTGACGGGAAAGGATCACGATCACTTCACCCGGGAAAGCGTCGACGCGGCGGTCCGGCTGGCCGGGAAGATCGGTGGCGTGGCAATCACAACCGAAAAGGACAGGGCCAAGAAAATTTTTGGCGAGCTGGCCGATAATAATGTCGATAATTATAATGTATGGACCATGGGAGTCGACCTGGAAGTGGGGGGCTGGGAATCATTGCTGCGAAGGGTGGAGGAAATTTCCCGCCAATGACACTCTTTTGGGGGATTTCCGGACGCGGCGGAATTTTTTAAATGTTCCTTGCTTTTTGAAACGAATGGCGGCACAATTGTCGCTTTCGGGTTTACAACGAAGGAGGTATGGTTAAATGTCATCCCAACCTTTGAAATTCAGTCCTGAACCGACCAGTCTCGATCAGGCGATCGATCGGGTAATCGCCCGCTTCCGCGAACGCGGCAGAATCGACATGGGCCCCGAGATTATCCGCGCCGCGCTCCGCGACAGGCTCAGCCACGCCGGCTTCGAAGAGCAGCAGATGCACCTTCTGGAAGTCAATCTGCTCGGCAACATCTCCGGCTGGATGGAATTCGCCCTCGAGGAACGCAAAGTCGGCCACAACGTCGTTCCCGATTTCGCCCGCCATCTCCGCACCGCCTTCCTGGCCCACTGCCGGGAACACAAAACCTCCCCCGACGAAGCAGTCGCCATGTCAATCGAACTCGCCACCGCCATCATGGATCTGGCCTGCGCATTCCGCCGGCAATTCTCCATCGGCACCGGCGGCGCTTCGGCCAACGCGACGGACGAGGAGGCGGAATAGGGCGACGGCCGCGACGGCCGACGCTCCGGCGCACGGACATTTCAACCTTATGGAAGACATCAAGGACAACGGAGATACCGCCGGGGACGCCGCCCCCGACGCGGAGGAGGCTGGGGAGTTCGCCGGACTCTTGGCCTCCGGCCGGAACGGCGGCAACCGCGCCGGCGGTCTCGCCCTTTTGGCGATTGCCGTCGTCATCGGCGGCGTTTTGCATTACCACTTTTCCAACAACGGATCCAATTCCTTCCTTTCCCGTCTGGACTCCGATCTTTTGACCCATGCCGAACTGACCCTCGCCACCAGCGAGGAGGGCAACCGTTTGGCCGTGGTCCCGTCCTGGCCTCTCCGCCTCTATTCGTCCCTCCGGGGCGACACTATTCTCTACGCAGCCGCCGCCGCCCTGGCCGCCTACCTGTGGGGGCTGTCGGCGCGGGCGAAGGCGCGGCGCGACGCCTGGCTCGTGCACCGCCGCCTCCAGGGGGAAATCCGCGAGCTGCGGCGCCGCCTGGACATGCTTGACAATTCGGGGAGAACCCCGGACATTACCCATAAACGCGAATCCGGGCGTCCCGGCGGCGAAAACATTCCCGCCGACCGCTCCGGCGAAACGAAAGGATGACAACCGTGGCAAGCTACAGCCGCATTCTGCTGAAAGTTTCCGGAGAAGCCCTCGGCGGCGATTCCGGCGAAGGGTTCGACAAAGCGGCCATCCAGATGGTGGCCGGCGAAATCCGCGATCTGTGCACCGCCGGCATCGAACTGGTGGTGGTGGTCGGCGCCGGCAATTTCGTGCGCGGGACCGAATCGTCGGTCCTCGGCATCGAACGGGGCACGGTCGACTACATGGGCATGACCGCCACCATCCTGAACGCCCTGGCCCTCCAGTCGGCGGTCGAGGACATGGGCTACGCCACCCGCGTCCTGTCCGCCATCAAGGCCGACCAGGTGGTCGAGCCGTACATCCGCCGCCGCGCCCAGCGCCACATGGAAAAGGGCCGCGTCGTCATCCTCGCCGGCGGCACCGGCAACCCCTACTGCACGACCGACTCCGCCGCCGCGCTCCGTTCCATCGAGCTCGGCTGCAAAGCCATTCTCAAGGGCACCAAGGTCGACGGCATCTACACCGCCGATCCGATGAAAAACCCGAACGCCATGAAATACGACCAGATCAGCTACACCCAGGCCATTCGGGAAAACCTGAAAATCATGGACTCCACCGCTTTCACCATGTGCCAGGAGCACAACATCCCCATCATCGTCTATTCCCTCAAAAAGCCCGGCAACACCATCCAGGCCGCGATGGGGAAGAAGATCGGGACATTGGTGTGCGGTGAATAGCGCCGATTTAAGATTGTAGATTGTAGATTTAAGATTTATTTTCGTACAAACGTTTGGAATGGGAATAAATCTTAAATCTACAATCTACAATCTTAAATTCCAGCTCGTCATTTTACCTCTCTTTTTAGGAAAGGACCTGTCATGGCCGTCGACAATGTCATCGCCTCGATCCGGGAAAACATGGAAAAAGCGGTGAGCCATCTCCAAAAGGAGTTCCGCCTCACCCGCACCGGCCGCGCCACGCCCGCGCTGGTCGAGAACGTCCGGGTCAACGCCTACGGCGCGGAAATGCCGCTGAAGCAGTGCGCCACCATTTCGGTGCCGGAAGCGCGCCAGTTGATGCTGAAACCTTTCGATCTGGGCCTGTTGAAGGAAATCGAGAAGGCGCTCCTCGCCTCCGACCTCGGCGTCACCCCCCAGAACGACGGCAAGATCATCCGCCTCACCTTCCCGCCGCTCACCGAGGAACGCCGCAAAAAGCTGGTCCAGGCGGTGAAATCCCAGGGCGAGGAAGCCAAGATCGTGGTCAGGAACCACCGCCGCGACGGCCTCAAGGTTCTCGAGGACGCGCAGAAGAAGAAGGAAATCAGCGAGGACGATCTCAAGAAGATGAAGGACGATGTCCAGGAGCTGCTCAAGAGCTACGAAAAGCAGATCGATCAGGAAGTGGACAAGAAATCGAAGGAAATCATGGAGATTTGAGGCATGCCTCTCCCCTTCAATGCATTTTTCCCATTACGACGCCTCCCCCGCCCGGGGAGGCGCTTTATTGTCGGCGACTTCATGCAAGCGTAACGTTCGGCGGTAGGGGCGACCCTCGTGGCCGCCCGCCTTACATTGGCGAACTGGTTGCGGAACAAGGTGTCCCTGTGCGACGCGCGGGCGGCCACGAGGGCCGCCCCATGGATCGATGTGCTTGTCATGGTACGAAAACCGGTTTTTCATGCAGCGCAAAACACCTTGACCGAAAATATTTTTATTACGAACGCTTGACTAAGCCTCTTCCGCTGTGTATAGTTCTTGCGAACCACCATAGGAGACACCCGGTTTATGCAGCTTTCGTCCGTTCGCAGCATTATTAGTGCCGTAGCCATGGTAGGCGGGATTATTATTCCGCTTATCGCCGCTATTGGCATTATTGCGAGCGGGTGAAAAACGTATTCCGGTTTGTAGCGCGGGCGCCGTTCCCCGGCCCGCACCCCAAAAAAACCAATACGCCTTTCGCCCGATTCCCGTCGGCGAAAGGCGTTTTTTTTTCAGCGGTTTAAGCAATTGTTTAGAAATCTTACTATTAGACGCTGAAGGGAGCGTTGTACCATTTTGCCGGTGGTTTGGCAAAATGGTACGTAAGCGACCGGAGGCGGCTAAGAGTTAGAGTTCTAAATAATTGCTTAAAACGCCTTTAACCCGTACACGACAGGCAAATTTCCCATGAACGTAAAAAACATCGAACAGGCCCACTCCGTGCTCCACAAGGTGCTGCATGCCATACCGGTCGGATCGTCCCGGACCTTTTCCCGCATGAGCGGCGCCGAGCTCCACCTCAAGTGCGAGAATCTGCAAAAGACCGGCTCGTTCAAGGTCCGCGGCGCCTACAACAAAATCGCCCGCCTGGCCAAGGACAAGGAAGTCGCCTCCGTCGTCGCCGCCAGCGCCGGCAACCACGCCCAGGGCGTCGCCTACTCGGCCGCCGAACTCGGCATCCCCTCCACCATCGTCATGCCGCTGGGAACCCCCATCGCCAAGATAAGCGCGACCGAGGGCTACGGCGCCAAAATTGTGCTGCACGGCGCCTGCTACGACGACGCCTACGCCAAAGCCTGTGAACTGCGGGAAGAGACGGGCGCCACCTTCGTCCACCCCTTCGACGACGAGGACGTCATCGCCGGACAAGGGACGGTGGCGATAGAAATATTCCGCGACATGCCGTCGGTGGACGCCGTTCTCGTCCCGGCCGGCGGCGGCGGCCTCTTGGCCGGCATCGCCCTCTATGTCAAAAGCATCAATCCCCGGGTCAAGGTCATCGGCGTCCAGGCCGAGGGCGCCGACGCGCTGGTCCGGTCGTTCCACTCGCAAACGCCGGTGGTGTCCGAATCGGTCCAGACCATAGCCGACGGCATAGCGGTCAAGGCGCCGGGGGCCAAGACGCTCGAACTCATCCGCCGCCACGTCGACGACATGGTCACCGTGTCCGACGCGGAAATTGCCGAAACCATCCTGCTCCTCCTCGAACGCACCAAGATGGTGGTCGAGCCGGCCGGCGCCGTCTCGCTGGCGGCGGCGATCAACAAGAAGGCGGACGTCCGCGACATGCGGACCGTGTGCGTCCTGTCGGGCGGCAACATCGACGTCAGCTTCATCCACAAGATTGTCGAAAAAGGTTTGGTCACGCGCGGGCGGCAGATGAAGTTCCGCACCATCATGCGCGACAAACCCGGCAGCCTCAAGGATTTCTCCACCATCGTCGCCGACTGCCGCGCCAACATCATCATGGTCCAGCACGATCGGCTGCACACCGACCTGAACCTGAACGACGCCATCCTGCACGTGGCCTGCGAAGTGAGCAGCCGCGAGCACGGCGACGAACTCGTCCGCCGGCTCGAGGCGGGCGGCTATGAAATAAAAATGGAATCCTGAAAGCGGCAAAGGAGGCGGCATCATGATACTGACAGGCGCGCAAATATTGGTGCAGGCATTGATCGATCAGGGGGTGGGCCAGGTATTCGGCTATCCCGGCGGCACGGTCCTCAACATCTACGACGCGCTCTACGACCGGTGCGGCGAAATCCGGCACATCCTCGCCTCGCACGAACAGGGCGCCGCCCACGCGGCCGACGGCTACGCGCGCTCGACCGGCCGGACCGGCGTCGTCATCGCCACTTCCGGCCCGGGCGCCACCAACCTGGTGACCGGCATCGCTACCGCCTACCTCGATTCGGTGCCGCTCGTCGCCATCACCGGCAATGTTCCCCTAGACCTGATCGGCCGCGACGCGTTCCAGGAGGTGGATTCGGTCGGCATCACCCGCACCATCGTCAAGCATAACTATTTCGTCAAAAGCGCCGACGAGATAGCCGGCGTCGTCCGGGAAGCGTTCACCATCGCCTGCTCGGGCCGCAAGGGACCGGTCCACATCGACATCCCGAAGGACGTCACCGCCATGAAGGCGGAGTACGAGCGCCTGCCCCTCCACAAGCCGCGCCCCAATCCGTCGCCGGACGCCGGCCCGTTCGCCGAAGCGCTGGAGGCCATCCGCAAGGCGGAACGGCCGCTCATCTACGCCGGCGGCGGCGTGGTGTTTTCGGACGCCTCGCGGGAACTGGTCGAGTTTGCCGAGAAGATAGGCGCGCCGGTCTGCGTCAGCATGATGGGCCTGTCCTCGGTGCCGAGGAATTATCCCCTCTATCTCGGCATGGTCGGCATGCACGGCACGCCGACCGCCAATTTGGCGACCCGGGAATGCGACGCGCTGATCGTCGTCGGCGCCCGCTTTTCCGA
>JAVBRW010000261.1:0-9708 GCA_031547475.1 Planctomycetota bacterium | reverse complement strand
GGGCGGGAGAGGGTAGGGTGAGGGTGGGGTAACTTGTGCCGAAAGCGCTGGTTGGCAGGGCGGCACCGAAAAATAGTCCAAAAAAACGGGCGGCCGATGACGGCCGCCCGGAACAGATTCCATACCGCATATGTCGTTTTGCGCAATTACCGCATCGGTTACGCGTTGAGGCGCTTCCGGAGGGCGGCAAGCTCGTCCAGCATTTCCTTGGGCAGACGGTCGCCGAGTTCCTTGAAATAGGATTCGATGCTGTCGCAGTCGGTCAGCCACTCTTCCTTGTTCAGCTCGTACAGCTTCTTCATCGTCTCTTTCGAGATGTCGAGGCCGGTCAGGTCGAGGGCGTTTTCCTTCGGCATGTAGCCGATCGGGGTTTCGACCGCTTCCGCCTTGCCCTGGCAGCGCTGGACAATCCATTCGAGAACGCGCAGGTTGTCGCCGAAGCCGGGCCACATGAACTTGCCGTTTTCGTCCTGGCGGAACCAGTTGACGTGGAAAATCTTCGGCGGGTTCGGAATCTTCTTGCCCATGTTGAGCCAGTGCTTGAAGTAGTCGCCCATGTTGTAGCCGACGAACGGCGACATGGCCATGGGGTCGCGGCGGACTTCGCCCTGCTTCCCGTACTGGGCGGCGGTGCGCTCCGACGCCATGGTGCCGCCGACGTAGGTGCCGTGCTGCCAGTTGAAGGACTGGTAGACGAGCGGGGCCAAACGGGCGCGGCGGCCGCCGAAGATGAACGCGCTGATCGGCACGCCTTCCGGATCCTTCAGGTGCGGCGATACGCAGGGAACCTGGCCAATCGGCACGGTGAAGCGGCTGTTGGCGTTGGCGCCGACGATTTTCTTGCCGTCCGCGTCGACCATGCCGGGCTTCCACGGCTTGCCGGTCCAGTCCAGGGCGCCTTCGGCCGGGGCCGGATCGTCGTGGCCTTCCCACCACACGCCGCCGTCGGCCTTGAGGACGACGTTGGTGAAGATGGTGTTCGACTTGACGGCCAGCATCATGTTGGGGTTGGTCTTCATGCCGGTGCCGGGAGCGACGCCGAAGCAGCCGGCTTCCGGGTTGATGGCCCACAAACGGCCGTCCTTGCCGATGCGGAGCCAGGCGATGTCGTCGCCGACGCACCAGACCTTGTAGCCCTTGACCTTCAGCCCTTCCGGCGGGACCAGCATGGCGAGGTTGGTTTTGCCGCAGGCCGACGGGAAGGCGGCGGCGACGTATTCGGTCTTGCCCTTGGGGTCTTCGATGCCGAGGATGAGCATGTGCTCGGCCATCCAGCCTTCCTTCAGGCCAAGCCAGGAGGCGATGCGGAGCGCCAGGCACTTTTTGCCCAGGAGGACGTTTCCGCCGTAGCCGGAATTGACCGACCAGATGGCGTTGTCTTCGGGGAAGTGCATGATGCGGCGCTTTTCGAGATCAAGCTGGGCCTTGGAATGGAGGCAGTGGGTGTACTGGCCGTCCTTGCCGAGGGCGTTCAGGACGGGCTGGCCCATCTCGGTCATGATGCGCATGTTGAGGACGACGTAGATGGAGTCGGTCAGTTCGATGCCGTACTTGGCGAAGGGCGATCCGACCGGGCCCATGGAGAACGGGACCACGTACATGGTCCTGCCCTTCATCGAGTCCTTGAAGAACTGTTTGCACTCGGCATAGCCGTCGGCGCGCGACTTCCAGTTGTTGATCGGCGCGGCGTCCTCTTTCCTGTCGGTGCAGATGAAGGTGAGGTTTTCGGTGCGGGCGACGTCGTTCAGGGCGGTGCGGTGATAGACGCAGCCGGGGAGCAGTTTCTGGTTCAGCTCGATCAGCTCGCCCGTGCCAAGCGCTTCCTTGGTGAGCCGAGCCTTCTCCTCTTCGCTTCCGTCGCACCAGTAAATGGCGTCGGGGCTGCACATCTGGGCCATTTCCTTGACCCATTTCTGCATTTCAGCATGTTCCGTCTTGCCGGGCATACATAATTCCTTTCCTACGAGTCGCCCCTGTCCAGCGGGGGCACACAAAAAAAGCGTCGCTACCGAACGCCACGCTTTACCATTTAAGATTTAAGATTTAAGAATTAAGAATTATTTACCCGCCCTATCGCATCCCTTTTGCTAATTGCGAAAAACTTCACATCAAAACACAGGTATACGTTTTCATCGACGGTATACTTCTTAAATCTTAAATCTTAAATCTTAAATCTTAAATAAAATAATACCACGCACTTTCCGCCCGGTCAATCGGAAGTCAGCATTTTTCTCGTCACATTGCGGGGAATGTGGCGGGTGGCGTTGCTGTTGGAACGATGGCCCTCCGCCCGCTGCTCCGCCCGGTAGGGCTCGGTGACATAATGCATGACCGGGACAAGGCTCTGGTTGGGATCGCCCGAGCCGTCGTAAAAATTGCAGATGATCGGGACGCCCAGCTCCTTTTCCAACTGCGGAAAAATGGAGGCGGTGATGGTGCCGGGCATGCAGAACATGGGGCTCGCGTTGACAATCGCCTTGGCGCCGTCCTTCCTGACGAACAGCGCGGCGCGGCCGAGGGTGAGCACCGCCTCGCCCTCGAACTGCCAGGGCAGGTATTTGATGCCTTCGGCCATCACCTGATCGATGGGGTGTTCGTGGCGATCCGACAGGACGTCGGAGGCGAGCTCGTAATAGTTGCGCTCTATCCGGTTGAAGAACAGCCGGGTTTCGAGCCAGATCTGGGCGCGCTTGACAATGGCGGCGGCGCCGCGATCCTGCTCCTTGACCAGCAGGTGGCGGAGGTGGTTGGTGTAGAATATCCACTCGGAAAGCGGCGCCAGCCAGGCTTCGCCGCCCAGTTCCTCGATGCGGCGGCAGACATCGTTGTTGAGGAAGGGATCGCAGCGGACGTAGATTTCGCCGACCACGCCGACCAGCGGGCGGCGCGCCTTGTGCTTCGGGAGGACGGCGAGGCTGCGGGAACACGCCCGGATCAGGCTTTCCAGCTTTTTCTTGTCGCCGGCGGCGAGGGCGTCCTCCATCTGACGGGTGTACTCCTCCACCAGGTTGTCGACCGAGCCCTTGTCGATTTCGTAGGGGCGGACGCGGTGGGTCAATTTCCGCATGATGTCGGAGACGATGAGCGCGTGGTAGAGGAGGATGCGCGCGTTCCGATCGAGGCCTTCGTAGGCGTTTTCGGCCGACGGCGACATTTGCTGGATGTCCCAGCCCTTTTTCTCGAATATGATGCGGTTCAGCTTGGCGTACTGGCCGAAACGGCACGGGCCGCAGGCGGTGGGCATGAAAAAAATGACCTTGGCCGGATCGACGCCGTCGCGTTCGATGGCGGAAATGAGGGCGCCGGAGGTCGAGGGGCACGGAACGCATTCGCCGCCGCCGGTGTTTTTCATGCCGGTGGCGAGGGTGGAGGCGTCTTCGGTAAGGGCGCGGGCGTCGTAGCCGAAATGGCGGAAAGCGGCGGCGAAAAAGCGGGCGCCCCACGGTTCCATCGGGGGGATGTACATGACCTTGCCGTCGCCGGGGCCGGAGATTTTGGATTCTTCCATGCGAGACATGCTGGGCGGTTCCTGTCTTTCAATATGAGTCCGAAAAAGCCGTCAAAATGCAATTTGGTCGATTGTATGGAAACAGGGGGGCAATGCAATGCATAATGCATTGCACTTACAGCTTCGGATCGATCAGCCACCTGAGGGCCGATCCGCCGAAGCCGGCGCGGAGCGTTTCGAAATGCGCGACCGCGCCCTTCCGCAAATCGAGGCCGGTTTCCTTGGCGCCGATGAGATAGGCGCCGAGACGGGACAAATCGGGAGCGTGGCCGACCAGCATAAGCCCGCAGGAGGATTGGCCGAGTTCGTGAATCAGGGCGCAGCCCTCCTCCACCGTCAGACCGGGCGCGAGACGCTCGTCCGGGCGGACCGTCGAATCCTTGCCCAGGCGGGACGCGACAATGGCGGCCGTCTCGTGGGCGCGGGGATAGGGGCTGGTGGCGAGGGAAAGAGGGAAATGCTTGAGTTCCCGAAGCCAGTCGCCCATGCGCTCCGCCTGGCGGCGTCCGCGATCGGTAAGCGTGCGCGAAAAATCGTTGCCGTTGCCGTCGACCGCGTCGGCGTGGCGCATGAGAAACAGATCCATCGCCTTCCTCCCCAATACATTTTGTCCATTGCATGGGAATTCGGGGACATGTTGCGCAATTGGCGGTTTAATTGCGTTACGTGTCCCCGAATTCCGTGCGAGCCTTCCGAATTGTTCCCGAAAGCCGGGGAAGCATTGCATTTCAAGCCGAATTCGCCATGGACAAAAAAACGGCAGGTCGCAATGCCTGCCGTCGTTGTCATCGTTAATTGTATAGCGCGTTTTTACCCCTGTCAAGCCATGTTCAAGGAGTCCTTCAGGCCGGGCCGACCACGGCGCGGGCGCTGTCCTTGATCATGCGCATGGCGGTCGGATAATCGTGGAACTCGCCGTTCACGCGGAAGATGGGAAGCGTGTCGAGCATGGTGTGGGCGGCCATGACATCGGCCGAATCGTCGTTGCGCCAGCCTTCGTGCAGGTTGATGTGATACTCGAGATCATGCTCGGTAAACACCAGGCCCATCATTTTCAGCTTGCTCTTGGCGGCGTCGCACTTGCCGCACCCCTGTTTGGAATACACCTGGATGGTCATGCCGTTGCTCCTCTTCCCTTCTCTCGCATTTCCCCGATAAAGTCAAAACAACACAACAAAATCCCATCCGCCCAAACGGGCGGTTTTTAGTCGAAACCACTCCCTTTTCATTAAGGCGGTCGGCGCTGCCGGCAGGTGCCGCCCCCGCGCCAAACCCTGGCATGAAAATACGTTCGCTTCAACTATAATACATTCTACGAAAAAGATTGAGGAAGTCAAGGAAAAAACAAAATATAGACTGATTGACATTGCCGACCACAATATATTGTGGTCAAGCCTGGCAAAGAAACGCCGTGTTTCCCCTAAACCATTGGACCACAACAAAGTGCTATCAACTTATTTCGTATGTGAGGACTTGGCGAGATTTGTATTTTTTATGAATTTAAATTGCTACTCTGTGCATTTTTCACAAACGCTTCGACCAATTCCAAAAGTTTTTGGTTGGCGGGCGCCTTATTTCCGCGTCGCGCCAGGGAAGCGACCACCGCTCCATTAAGTTCTTGTATTTCAGTATATTGCCGACGATTCAACATATCCTGGCGCATGGAAAAAGCCGTTTCCGTCGAACGCGCGGCGGAGTATGCCATGAGTTTTCGCGCCATATTGACAGGCAAATGGATGACCCAGCGGAGCTTTGATACGGAAAAACCCGGGAGATCAACAGGTTCCAGCGACTCGCCCCGCATCGCGGCAAATCCTTCCCGCAATGCCCGCACGGCCAAACATCCGTAATCGGGATGGGAAAGAAGCTGGGCGCTCGACATGCCGGTGATGGAGTTCAGCGCGTTGAACCCTATATTCAGCATGAGTTTGGACCATTTCAAGCGCGACGCGGCGCGGGGGCCGTCGTACCACCGCGTTTCCATGCCGGTCAGGGACAGCGAATCCAACCATACCTTTTTCGCCACCTCCGCATCGCCTTGCAGCAACGCTCCGCCCACCCCGCCCCGATCGTCCGGCCACGACACTTCACCGGGGGCGGTCATCTCGAGGCTGGCGCAGATCGATCCGGCGACAATCGTATGGCCGGGGAATGCGGCGGCGATTTTCGCCTCGTTCCCGACGCCGTTCTGCAGGCTGGCGATCACGGCCCGCTGCGGAATGCGCCCGGCCAGGGACGCCAACGCCGCATCGGTGTCGAAGGATTTCACCGCCAGGATGACGAGGTCCGGATCGGGCGGCAGCCCGGACAGGTCGGAGGCGAAGTGCATTTTTTTGCCGGTCTGGCGAACGGCGTGGCCGCACTGAAGAAGAATGCCGTCGCGGCGCAGCGCGTCCAGGTACTTGTCCTTGACCAGCATTCCCGTCCGCGCGCCGCCCATCGACAACAGAGCGCCGACACCGCCCCCGACCGCGCCGGCGCCGACAATCCACACCCCGCCCCCCTGCCCGTTCCGGCCGGCGGACGCGCCGGAGGCGGCGGTGGCATGGCGGCTCATGCGCTCCGCCACTTCGGCGGGGCGTTCGAAAATCAGCGTGTGGGCGGCGCCGGGCAGTTCCTCCACTTCGGCGCCGGCCCGAAGGCAGACATCACGCGTTTTTTCGTTGTCGACAATGGCGTCGGCGCCGGCAAGCAGGCACAGGGCGGGCGGCAAATGCCGGCGGCCGGCCGATTCCTGGATAAAACGGCGCATTTTGATGGTTTCAAGGCAGAACGAGGCCGACACCCGGGACAGGCGATGGGGATCGTCCCGGATGAATTTCTGCCAGTCCGGGTTGGCGGTGAAATGCTCGGGCTTGAAAGCGGGCTCGACCATCCGGGTCGGCTGTTTTTTGAAAAAATCGGCGAGAACGCGAAGTTTTCCGACAAAACCGATATCGATTTTGGAAACAATCCCCGGCGCCAGCAGCGTGACGGAATCACAAAGCCAGCCGCGCCGGAGCGCCAGGTACAATGCGGCCATCCCGCCCCACGACATGCCGGCCAAATGGACGGCGCCCCACTTTTCCCGCGCCGAGACGGCGATGCCGGACGTTTCCTCGAGAAATTCGCGGTAGGACGCGAGCTGCCCCCGAGGGCCGTTGCTCTGCCCCCACCCCGACCGGTCGAACGCCACCACCGCCCAGCCGGCGCCGACCAGCCGCGAAGCAAGGCCGCCCCACCACAGCGAATGGCTTTCCATCCCGTGGAGCAGGAGAAACGCGCCCTTGGCCGGCCCGGACGGCCGCCATTCGCGCACGATCAGCCGGTTGGCGTGGCCGGTGTCGGTGTCGTGATGATGCGTGTTGCGGGTATTATGGGTGTTATGGGCATTATGGCGGGCGGCGGTGGTCATGGACGGGAACTGCCGATGACGGCCGATTTCCGCTTGTCCCTGCCGTAAAACGCGTCAATGCAGTCGTGATAGTAATCGACCAGCCGGCCCGCCACCTGCTCGGCGCTGAATTCCTTCTCAATCATCAGCCTGGCCTGCTTGGCCATTTCCAGCCGCTCGTCCTTGTTGTTCAACAGGCGCCAGATGGCGTTGGCCAGGGCCCGGGGCTCACCGGCCGGCACGAGAACGCCGGTGACGCCGTCCTCGATCAGATCGTAGAGGCCGCCGACGCCGTTGGCCACCACCGGTACGCCCGTCGCCATGGCCTGCATGACGGAAATGCCGAGGCCCTCCTGGAGGGACGGCTCGACCAGGATGTCCAGTTGCGTCAATTGCCCGGACACGGTCTGCGGGGTGAAGGTCACGCGCTTGGTGACCTGCAGTTCGTCCGCCAGGGTGCGGAGGGCCAGCCGATCGGGACCGTCCCCCAGGATGACGAATTCGGCGTCCAGGCCGTTTTCGATAAGAATCTTCACCGCCTGCAAAAAGACGCGCTGGCCCTTTTTCTCCGACAAGTGTCCAAGGGTGCCGATGACCGGCGTGCGCCACGGCGTGCCGAGATTGGCGTCGTCGGTGAAACTGGGGCGCGGCATGCGGGCGAGATCGAGGCCGTTATGGATGACGCGGATGCGGTTCTGGGTCAGGCCGGCCACGTTGACGATGCGCTCCCGGATGGCTCGGGATACCGCCACCACCCCCTGCCCGGAGAAATGCGACATGCTGCGGAGCTCGCCCTCCTCCAGCCGGTTGGCGGTGACCAGGCAGGGAACGCCAAGCCGCTTCGCCAGCCGCTCCGCCCGCTTCATCAGGGGCTGCGCCAGGGCGTGGACAACGGAAATGCCGAGGGATTGAGCGAGACGGACCGAGGCGCCGCCGAACAGGAAGTTTCCGGCTTTCGGCTGGATGCGGACCGGCGCGCCGACCATGCGGAAATCGTTGGCGTTTTCGCCGTCCTCGAGAACGAAAATCTCCGGCGTGCAGCCGATCTTGACCATGCCGGCGGCCAGGTTGCGGGTGGCGAAGGACATGCCCGAATGGTTGGGCGTTTCCATCAGCCAGAGGGGGCGAAGAGGGGTTTCCATTGCGCGGCTGTTCCTTATACCATTTCAATTCACCATAGATGCAACAAGGAAAAGGTGAGGATTACGGGGACATGATGTTCAATTATTCGGCGGTGTAAATAATTGAATTTCGTGTCCCCGCAATCCGGCTCCTTGCCGAAAGCCTTTTGGCGAGAAACCGGAATCTGGGGACACGAAATTTATTTGCCATACCGCCGGCAAATAAACATCATGTCCCCAGATTCCTCCGTCCCCCCTTTACCGGCGGCCGCCCGGTAAGCGGGTGGCCGACCGCTTTCGGCCGCGCCGGCCTGAACGGCTTTTTCGCCGCGCGGGCGGCGGGCGACGAGGGTTTTGCGTCATCACGCTTGGTCGGGCGGAGCGGCTTGCCCGGTTTGCCCGGCTTACCGGGAATGCCCGGCTTGTCCGGCCTGGACGAACGCGCGCCGCCACGGCCGGATGCGGGGCGCTCCGGCTTGGCCGCGACGGTTTTGGCCCGGAAACCGCGGCCGGTTTTCACCGTCTTTTCCCAGTCGTCCGTCACCACCGAACCTTTGCCCCCCGTGCGAGCGAGGGCCGGATCCGGCTTGCCGTGGCGCGGGGCCGGCGTGCGCCGGGGACGTCCGCGCGGACCGGTCGGGCGCCTGCCCTTGGCCGAACCGGCCGGGAACATTTCGCCTTCCGCAACGTCGCCGGCGGAATCCATGCCTTTTTTCAGATGCGCCACTTCCTTCGGCATGAGCGGCCGGGTGGCGCCGCGCTTCATTCCTTCGAGAGACAGCGGGCCGACCTGAATGCGGAGCAGCTTTTTCACCTCGTGGCCGAGAGCGGCGAATATGCGCCGCACCTCCCGGTTGATGCCTTCCGACACCGAGATCAAAACAACCGTGTTGTCGTTGTCGTACCGGACCAGTTCGACCCGGGACGGCTTGACCAGGACGGGACCGAGCCGCATGCCTTTTTCCGCCAACTGGCGGATCACGTCCCCTTCTATCCTTCCCTCGGCGACCACGCGGTAGGTCTTGCCGACTCCGTGGGCGGGATGGGTGAGATAATTGGCCAGTTCGCCGTCGTTCGTCAGGACCAGAAGCCCTTCCGAATCCTTGTCCAGCCGGCCGACGGGATAGACGCGCTCGCGAATGCCGGGCAGGCAGTCCATGACCGTTTTCCTGCCCAAATCGTCCGAGACGGTGGTGGTGACGCCCTTTACCTTATAATGAATATAGTAGGCCGGCTGTTCGAGCCGCAGGCGTTTTCCCGCCACGACGACGCGATCGCGGGCGGGGTCGATTTTCACCCCCGGCTCGCGGACGACTTCGCCATTGACCTCGACCTGGCCCAGGGCGATCAATTCTTCGCACTTGCGGCGCGAATCGACGCCGCAACGCGCCATGTAGTTCTGCAACCGGTCTTCCAGACGCTCCCCATGGATCGTTCAACTTTTTCCGTTACTTGGCGGCAAGTATACGGATTACCTCGCCGATGTACAGTATGTGAGAGTCCTTGGCCGGGTAGTTTTCCTTGTTCGACTGCTGGTCGATGAAAAACTTTTCCTCGAACGGCTGGGCGTAGAGCTTGCGGCACAGCACGACCGCCTTCGATTCGGCGAAATACGGCGCCCCCTCGGCGCGCACGACGGTCAGGCCCGATTTTTCGATCTTGTCCTCGTCGCGGCCGGAAACGGAACCGAAATAGTTCAGCGTTTT
>JAVBRW010000338.1:0-4015 GCA_031547475.1 Planctomycetota bacterium | reverse complement strand
CGGCGGGATAAACGATCGCTGCACCCCGAGCGGGAAGTTGTGCCGGGATAACGCGGTATTGACTTGGACGGCAAGGAATCCAAGTGCCGTTATAGCGGTTTCGGTAATTATTGACCTCTGCTTGGTGTTGGGTGCATGGAGGAGCGTAAGGATGTTTTTGCCGGTGGTTTGGCAAGAACATACGTAAGCGACGGAATGCAACCAACACTTGGCGGGGTCAATGATTACCGAAAACGCTCTAGAAATCGCGGAATCAGTAAAAAGGCAAAAGAATGACAGACGATCCCAAACACGACTTCTACGACAACCCCCTGGTCGACCGCTACGCGTCGCGGGAAATGGCGGCGCTGTTTTCGCCGCGCCGGCGCATCGAGACGTGGCGCCTCCTGTGGACCGTCCTCGCCGAGGCGGAAAGGGAACTGGGGCTGCCCATAACCCAGGCGCAGGTCGACGATCTGCGGAAAAACCTGAAAAACATCGACTGGGACGCGGCGGCCGAACGCGAAAGGGAAGTCAGGCACGATGTCATGGCCCACGTCCACGCCTACGGCCTTGCCGCGAAAAAGGCGGCGCCCATCATCCACCTCGGCGCCACCAGCTGCTATGTCACCGACAACGGCGATTTGCTCCTCTTCCGCGAGGCGCTCCGCATTATCGAGCGGAAACTGGCCGGCGTCGTGTTCGCGCTGGCCGATTTCGCCAAAAAGGAGAAAAACCGGCCGACTCTCGGTTTCACCCACTTCCAGCCGGCCCAACCGACCACGGTCGGTAAACGCGCCACGTTGTGGGCGCAGGATTTCCTGCTTGATTTGGAAGAAATCAAAACCCGGCTGGAACGCTTGCCGCTTCGCGGCGCCACCGGCACCACCGGCACGCAGGCGAGCTTTCTCGCCTTGTTCGACGGCAACCACGCCAAGTGCGACAAGCTGAACGCCGTCATCTGCAAAAAGCTCGGTTTCAAAAGCGCGCTGGCCGTCACCGGGCAGACCTACACCCGGAAGCTCGACACCCAGATCCTGAACGCGCTGGCCGGCGTCGGCGAAAGCGCCTCGAAATTCGCCACCGATATCCGCCTCCTGGCCAACCGCAAGGAAATCGAGGAACCGTTCGAGAAAAAGCAGATCGGCTCGTCCGCCATGGCGTACAAGCGGAACCCCATGCGGTCGGAGCGCATCTGTTCCCTCGCCCGCTACCTCATGACGATGCCGTTGAACGGGCTGGTGACGCAGGCGACGCAATGGCTCGAGCGCACGCTGGACGATTCGGCCAACCGCCGTTTGTCGCTGCCGGGCGCCTTCCTGGCCGCCGACGCCATTCTCGAACTGTGCCACAACGTCGCCCGCGGCCTGGTGGTGTATCCGAAAATCATCGAACGCAACCTGGCGGCGGAACTGCCGTTCATGGCCACCGAGGAAATATTGATGGCCGGCGTCAAGGCCGGGGGCGACCGCCAGGAACTGCACGAGCGCATCCGCGTCCACTCCCACGCCGCCGCCGATCGGGTCAAGCGCCACGGCCTGGACAACGATTTGGTCGACCGGATTAAATCGGATCCCGCTTTCGCCAAAGTGGCGGATCGGCTGGACAGCCTGCTCGAAGGCCGGCGCTTTGTCGGACGCGCGCCCGAACAAGTTGACGCTTTCCTCAAAAAGGAGATAATGCCTTTGAAACGCCGGTACCGGGGCGTGAAGGTGGATGGGGATGTGAGAGTGAAGGGTGATGTAAGATTTAAGATTGTAGATTGTAGATTTAAGATTTATTTCACCACAAGCGCCTCTGCCAGGAATAAATCTTAAATCTACAATCTACAATCTTAAATCCCTTGATGAGGGTTTGCCATGAGCGAAACAACCGGAAACTATTTCAGGACAAGCGACGACGCCATTATTTATTACGAGGACAGCGGGAAGGGCAAGCCCATCGTCCTGGTGCCCGGGTTCGTCTGCTCGACCCGGTTTTTCGAGAAAAACGTTCCCGGCCTCGCCAGGACCAACCGGGTGATTGCCCTCGATCCGCGCGGGCACGGCAAATCGTCGAAATCGCTCCACGGCCATACCGTCGCCCGCTACGCCGCCGACATCAAGGAGCTGCTCGACCATCTGGGCGTCGAAAGCGCCTGCCTGATCGGCTGGTCCATGTCCGGGCAAATCGTCCTGAAATACCATATGCTGTTCGGCAAGCACCGCATCGCCTCCCTGGGGCTTCTCGACTGCCCGCTCGGCGCCGTGTCCCCGGAGGAATGGAACGCGCACGGGCTGAAGAATTACAACATGGACATGTACAACAAATTCCTCCGCATGGCCTACAACGATTACGAAGGCTACTGCCGGGCGTTCGCCAAGAAAATCTGGACCGGCGTCGACGACAGCGCCGTCGACTGGAGCGTGGACGAATTCCTCAAAACGCCGCCGTGGATTGCCTTCGCCATCTACAGCGATTTGATTTTCCAGAACGGCTATGAAATGCTCCCCCGGGTGACGGTGCCGGTCCTGTTCATGGGCGCCGATTCGGCGGTGACGGCCAACGGAAAAGCGCTGGCGGAGAAACACTACCCCGGCAAACTGGACAAAAGCGTGTACCGCGAATCCCACGTCTTCGACTCCGGCGGGCATGTGTTCTTTTACGCCAATGCGGAAAAAACCAATTGCATCACCGCCATGTTCGCCGACGCGGTGGCGGAACAGGCCAACTACGTCTGACATTCATACCCTTTTCACGACAAGGACAATATCATGGACAACGCAGCGCGCGAATTTCTCAAAAACCTGCTCCACACGCCCACCCCCTCCGGGTATGAGCAGCCGGGCCAGGCGATTGTGGAAAAATACCTGAAAGCCCACGCCGACACCATCAAGCGGGATGTCCACGGCAACCTCCACGCCGTCGTCAACCCGGGCGCCAAGTGCCGCGTCATGCTGTCCGGCCATTGCGACGAACTCGGCCTCATGGTCATGCACATCGACGACAAGGGCTTTCTCTACATCTCGAGCGTCGGCGGCGTCTACGTCCCGCTCCTGCAGGGCGAGCGCATCGTCATCCAGACCGCCAAGGGTCCGGTTGCCGGCGTCATCGGCGTCAAGCCCATCCACCTGATGGACCAGAAGGAGCGCGATTCCGCCGTCACCAAAATGCACGATCTGTGGGTCGACATCGGCGCCAAGGACAAGGCCGAGGCCGAGGACATGGTCGAACTCGGGGACGTCGGCACCATCGACCGGGGCATGCTGGAGCTGCCGAACGACCGCCTGGTCGCCCGGGGCCTGGACGACCGCATCGGCGTCTACGTGGTGGCCGAGGCGCTCCGCCTGGTCGCCCGGGAAAAGAAATCGCTCCAGGTCTCCGTCCACATGGTCAGCTCGGTGCAGGAGGAAATCGGCCTGCGGGGCGCCGCCACCGCCGCCTTCGGCATCGATCCCCAGATCGGCGTCGCCGTCGACGTCGGCTTCGCCACCGACTTCCCCAACTGCAACCCGAAGATGGTCGGCGAAGCCACCCTCGGCGGCGGCCCCATCCTCCACCGCGGCCCCAACTTCAACCCGGCCGTCTACGATTTGCTGACCCGGGCGGCCAAGGACGCGCGCATCAAGGTGCAGCAGCAGCCCATCCAGCGCGGATCCGGCACCGACGCCAACGCCATCCAAATGACCCGCGCCGGCGCCGCCGCCGGGCTCATTTCCATTCCGTGCCGCTACATGCATTCGCCGGCCGAAATGATCTCCATCAAGGACGCGGACAACTCGGCCAAATTGCTGGCGAAATTCCTGGTGAGGCTGAAAGGGAACGAAAGACTGATTCCATGACCACATCGGCACCCGCCATCGAAATCAAGGGCCTGACCCACTCGTACCAGAAGAATTTCTGGGAAAAGAAACGGCTCGCCCTGGACAACCTGGACCTGACGGTCCGGGAAGGGGAGATCTACGGTTTTCTCGGCGCCAACGGCGCCGGGAAAACCACCACCATCAAGATCCTGATGGGATTGCAGCGGCAGAGCGGGGGCAACGCGGCGATTTTC
>JAVBRW010000204.1:0-6045 GCA_031547475.1 Planctomycetota bacterium | reverse complement strand
TTGTAACAAGAAAACGATGTCATGTAGAGCTTTTCCGGAATATATCATTCTGCTCCGGTTTGAGGTGCTGTTCGGCATAGCGCTGGGGGATGCTCGATCGCAAAAACAATTCGTACAAATCGGGATCGATTTGCATGTTATCCCGCATCGTGGCCATAATCCTGAGCGCTTCGGACACGGTCTTGCTGCTTTTATAGGGACGATCCCAGGCGGTGAGCGCTTCGAAAATGTCGGCTATGGCCATCATGCGACCCGCCCAGCTCATGCGGCTGCGGTCGAGGCGGCGGGGATACCCTTTTCCGTCCATGGTCTCGTGGTGCGCGCCGGCGATTTCGGGCACGTCGGCGAGTTCCCGGGGAAGAGGCATGCGGCTGAGCATGATGATGGTCTGGGTGATGTGATCGTTGATTTTGTAGCGTTCCTCCGGCGTAAGGGTGCCGCGGGGGATGGACAGGTTGTACATTTCGCCCCGGTTGTAGAGGTATTCGGGAACATGCACTTTGATACCCCAAGGGTTGTCCGGATCCAGCGTGTCCTTGGGGCCGCGATGGATGATGTGTTCGGGATAGTCGCCCAGGATCGGTTCCAGAGCCGGCGGGACGGAAACCGCTCCCTTGTCCATCCGCGCCCGCTCGCCCCTCGATACGCCCAACTTTTTGTCCAGCGTTCGCAGCCAGCGCCGCCTTCCGACAGCGGACAACCGCTCCAGAGTGGCGCCGTCCATATGTTTTTCGCCGGAATTGCACGAAGCGATGAAGGCGAAATCGTCGTCCAGCGCGGCCCATTCCGCCTCGAGCTTTTCCGCTTCCGCTTCCGCATCGGCGCCGGCGTTCACCGCCTTGTGGAACGCTATCTCCGCGTCCCGTTTGAGCACCTCGAAGCGGGTGCGGATTTCGTGTATGCGATCGTACAATGTTTCCAGCTTGGTCGCCTTGTCCATGACGTATTCCGGCGTCGTGACTTTGCCGCAGTCGTGGAGCCACCCGGCCAGCCTGGCGGCTTCCCAGCCGTTTTCGTTGAGTTCGAATTCGGCCAGCGGCCCTTCCCGCGTGTCGCACGCCGCTTCCAGAAGCATCTGGAATATGATCGGCACCCGCGCGCAATGCCCGCCGGTATAGGCCGATTTGGCGTCGATGGCGCCGGCGATGATGTGGATGAGCGCGTCGCGGAGGTTGTACTGGTTTTCGATCAGCTTCTGTGTTTCGAGCACCACCGAGACGGTGGCGCCCATGGACTCGAGGAAAGTGATCTGTCCCGGCGAAAGGTCGCAGCCCTCCGCCTTGTAGCGGTAAAAGAAGGACATCGCGCCCAACGGGGTACCGGTGCGGTCGCGCAGCGCCATGCCGTACAGATCGAACCGTTCGGTTTCGGGATCGGCGAACCCGGGCGCGATCGCGGGGACGTTGCTCCACGGATGATCGCGGGTCAGGCTGACCCGTATCGCGCGCCGCTCGGCCATGCTGCTGGCGAAAACCGCTTGCGGATGCGCTTCCGAATCGTGAAGATCGTCGGGGACCGGCGACATTTCCACCTTGCCCCCCAGCCAGTAATACATGCCCTCCTTGTCGAAATTGGCGTGTTCGTCCGCGAGGACCATGCCGCCCCCGTCGGCGCCGGATATCGACACCGCCTGCTGGAACACCTGCCGGATCAGCTTGGACATATCGCGTTCCGTCCCGATGATCCCGGTAATGGCCAGTATTTTCCCGAGGTAGTCCTGGAGATCGAAAATGCCTTGCGCCAGCGTGTCAATCTCCTCCATTCCGGATTTGACTTCCCGTTTGCCGTCGCCGTCGCTTTCGTGCGGATTCCGCGCGTGCTCCACCATTTCCTTGAGCGGACGGATTATGCGCTGCGCCGAGTTCATGATTATCGGAATGGACAGGAGGATGATGGCGGCCATGGCCAGGAGCGAGTATTTGAGGAAGGTTCGGGCGTCCGAAAAGATTTCGTCCCGTGGAACGGACAGCACCATGAAATTCTTGAATTCGTCTCCGTATTGGATTTCCTGCACCGAAAGCAGCCATTCCTTGTTGCCGATATAGTGGTGGATGCCGTCGCCGTGCTTGCCTTCGCGGTACAGCCTCACCCCTTCTCTGGTCGACGAGGGAAAGTCGTCGAAATCGCGCAACCGGAGGCGTCCATCCCGCTCGGTGGCAAGTATGCTTTTGTCGCTGGCGATGGGGACGCCGTCGTCCCGAAACAGGGTCAGGCGCGAACCGGGGCTGGGCAGTTCGCTTTTGAGCATGGCGGACAGATCGCTCAAGAGCATGGCGAGCCCGACGACGGCGGCGCCGTTCCGGGTCGTGTGGGCGAAAACGGTCGCCGGCATATCGCTTTGGAATAGCAAAATGGGGCCGGCCCTGACCATTCCCTGCGCGGAAAAAGCCGGTTTGTACCATGGCCTCAGACGCGGATCGAAGCTGAATGCCTGTTCGCCCGCCGTTTGGGAAATAAGTTCGAGACCGGATGTGAAGTAGAGATTGTCGTAAATGTGCGGGTCGGCATCGACACGGATGTTCACCACCAGGATTGCGGTCCCGGACGGGGCCCGGTATTCTTTCCGCTTTTCTTCCGTATCCAGATTCACGACCATGAACAGGTCGCCGTTTTCATAACCGACGAAAATGCTGTGCACTATCGGCGATGCGCTGAGGATGGTATGCAGCACCGGCAGAAGGACCATGCGTTCGCCAAGGGTTTGGGCGCCGCCGATAAGGCCTTGGGAAAGCGAGGCGAGATAGAAGTGCGCCTGTTGATATATGGTTCGGGTCGTCTCCTTCTTGATCTCGTTGGCGAGAGAGGCGACCCGGAGATCGAGATCCTCCTCCGCCGATTTTGCAATAATATGGTAGCAAAATCCAATCAGCAAGAGTCCGGTAATCACCAGCAATGGGATAATACGCATTCCCAAATAACTCTGGACACCGAAACTCTGGGTTGGCCTTGACGATCTGGTGGAACGAGACATACATTACTCTCCGGTTCTGTCAAAAAAACTCTGTCGCGTGTATTCGAAAATTGCCACAGCGGAAAGCAAGACCATTTCATGAGTGCGCGCCATTGGCGACAATGCATTCCGATGACACGCTGCGTCTTATTAAAATTATTGTCTGGAAAAACTGCCACGCCCCGCGTTTTTTGCCGGGAAAACCGCCGATGGGAAAAAGCTTGTCCCGGGAAGTTTCTCCCGAAACGGCATCGTTTTTTTCGGGCGTGCGCCGGGCGTCCGATTGCGGCGGCCGGCGGCGGGTTGGAAAATCGCATTTCTTGTTGTCAAGCGCGCCCCGCGGCTTATATACTGGAGCATCGTCAGGTATATTGACAAATGACGGAGCCGGCAATATTCAGAAAAAAGGAGAGGCATATGCATAGAATTAAACCGGGTATTTTCCTTCTCGTCCTCGTCTCCATGTTTATCGGCGCCGGCCCGGCCGCCTCCGGCGAGCGCTGCGATCTTATGTTCACCAATCGCCTCGACAACGAGATACTTTCCATCCGCGTCCGGTATTCCACTCCGTACGACAAGCCGCGCAATTCGTCGTCCCGTGTTTTCCTTCGGCCCGGCGGGGAATACCGCATCGGCGTCCAGGGCACGATTCTGCCCGAAAGGATTATCTTCGATCTTGCCGATGCGACCTACGATTTCGCCGACCTTTCCGGGCTTGAACCATCCAACGACATGGCGCTGGAAGTGGCGCACGAGAACGGCGTCCCGGTGCTGAAGCGAAGCGATGCGGACGGCAGGGCCGCGGTCGGCGAGGAAAGCCGCTTCCTCACCGCCGCCAACCGCCCGAACGCGGTGGATCGCGATTACCTGACCGATACCCAATCCTTCGACGAAGCCGCCGAACTGGTCAAGGACGCGGTGGAGGGGGCGGGGGCGGAGCTGGGCGAGGTCAAGGAATTCACCCTCGACGCCGGCCCCATCTGGGACAACGACAATGCCCAAACCCGCTGCCCCGAGGTGACGGAGGAGTGGAACGCGGCCAATCCGGGCAAGGCGCGCTGGACCGGCGCCTGGTGGACCACCGTTCCCAACGAGATGAGCGTGTGCGCCTGCGTGGCGGGCGCGGCCGGGCTGGACGCGACGCTGTTCGTCGAGGACGCCGGCTGGGGCAAGGCGCTGTACTTCCCCGTATTCTGGAAGGAATGGCACGGTTCCGCCCGGGTGCAGGCCATGGACGAGGACGCTCCGGAGGAAGGCGTCGGCATCGATATTCGTCTGCGCATCCAGGGCGAAGGCGTCGAAACCATGATTGACGAGCTATTGAGCGATCTGCGGGTGGACGGCTACCGGCCGTGGAAATTCGATCTCAAGACCTGGAACATGGAAAAGGAACAGCGCGACGAGATCGAACTCGCCTTCGGCGAATCGGACGACGACAAGTACGACGCCCAGGACAAACTGCAGGAAGCGTTGTTCGCCGCCTACACGGACGGCACCATGCAGGAGGGGGTGGCGCTATGGGTGAAGGAGGACACCTTCGAAAAAGCCAAGGCGGGCGAGGAGCCGGCCAAGGAGCCGGGCGTCATGGTCCTGTTCAGCAGGGGAACGTTCGAGGCGCTGTTCATTCCGGACGCCAGGATGTTTATTCATTGATATGGCAAAATAGAAGCGACTTGTCACTTGAGCAACGCCTGCAGCAGCAGGTAGTAGCCAATCAGTATGCCGCAGAAGGGCAGGATGACGGGAAGCGTTTTCTTCACCAGCGCGCCGAGCGATATGTCGAAATAGCGGGTGACGATGGCGAGGCAGATGTGGGTGGGCGACACCTGCATCGCCAGGTATCCGCTTGCCATTAGAAAAACGAACAGCGCCGCGCCGGCGTCGGGAATGGTCGCGAACGCCAGCGGCAGGGCGATGACGCTGATGGCCTGCTGCCCCGCCAGCAACGTGCCGCTGACGAAAAGCAGGAAAAACACCAGGAACTGCGGAATGGGCAGTTGCTCGAACAGCCCCGGCAGCGCTTTCATCGAGCCGCTGGCGATGATGACGTCCTTGAACACCATGGTCAGCACGGTGGCGACGATCAGCCGCACCTCGAAGGCCGAGAAAAACATCGGCCGGATTTCCTGCCAGGAAAATTTCCCGGCGAAAACGTTCAGCGCAATGACAATCCCCACGGCCATATAGACGGGCAAATCGCAGGCGATGACGAGCAGGATGCTGAGAACGATGGTCCACAGGCTCCGGACCAGGTTCGCCGCGTCCTTCCGCTTGTCTTCGCTCGGCGGCAGGCCGGTGTCCACCGGCAGCTTGCGCAGGTAGAACGCGTAGCCGAGGAACATCAGCGCGACGACCAGGGGGAAGGTGTAGAGCATGAAGGCGAGCACCGGAACCTTGGTCAGTTGCAGGCCGATGATGATGGACGGATAGGTGGGGAAAATGCTTTCCGGTATGTGGCGGAAATAGCTGGTGACAAAGGTTTTTTCGGCCACCGTCAGATGATCCTCCACCGTATCGTTCAGGATGGCGCCGGCGATGGTCACCGCCCCGGCCGACGGCAGCATGCCGATGAGGATGGGGGTGAGGGCGGCGTTGATGCGGCGGTTGTTGAAAATGCCGCCGAGCGACCGCTGCGCCAGGTGCAGATCGCCCCGCTTTTCCAGCATGCGCTGCAAAAACGTGATGCTGTAGAACGCGGCGACCACGGTGAGGGTCATCTTGTCGCTCGCCGCGGCGAAGGCGGCGGAAAGCGTCGGGCCGGCGCCAAGCCCGAAAAGAACGGCCGATTCGACAATGCCGCCGGTCAGGGCGATTGCCAGCGATTTCGACAGTTTCAACAAGCAAAGAATGGTGACAAACACCGCCAGCAGCTTCAGCGCCTCGGTCATGAACTCCCCCCTCCGGATTGCATACAAAAACAATTTCGCCAACTCTAACAAAATTCGTCCCGGACGGCAACAGGGTTGCGGGGATTGCGCAACATGTCCCCGCAATCCGAGGTAACGTCGCAATTCACTATGAATTCGCAAGGTCTGCCCGGAATTCGGGGACACGTAACACAATTAAACCGCCAATTGCGCAACATGTCCCCGAAT
>JAVBRW010000096.1:0-3432 GCA_031547475.1 Planctomycetota bacterium | reverse complement strand
GTTCGGGTACACGATCCCTATTATTCAAACTGCCGAATAATAGGGTCATGTCCCCGAATTCCTCGCGCTTTTACTTGTTGAATTGTAATGAGTTGTCCTTATTTCCGCGCCGTTCCAACATGTCCCCGCATTCCTAATCTCCTAAAATACTGACATTTACAGGAATAAGGATACTGTCGAAAATGGCATTTTTGTTATCCAATCGCTTTTCGCACAGCTTCCCCAGCGGCACGCCTGCCCGCGTTTTGACTTTTACATTTGCATGTGTTTGTATTTTTTACTGCTTTTCCTTCCCATTCCCCCCCATAGCCCAAGCCGGAGACGAGCGCTCGGTCGAGCCGCCGCCCTCCCCCCATTTTTTCCGCGACGGGCAGTGGAACGCCACCCTCTATTATTTCCAGCGCTACCGCGACCGCTATAATGTAGATACCCAAGAATACGCCACCAACCTGAGCCATGCATCCACCCAGGCGTCATTCAATTTCCAGTCGGGATATTGGCGCGATTTCATCGGGGCGGATTTCGGCGTGTTCGCGTCGGCGGACTTGTACAACCGGGGCTCGCCGGACCATGAAATGAATTTTTTCCCGTGGGACGATCCCTGGCACCCGGACTGGACCCAAAAAGACGCGCGGGACGGCATGTCCATCTACCAGGCGGCGCTGAAATTGAAGGCTGGGCCGTTCTGGGCGCAGACCGGCCTGTTCCAGCCCAAAGGCCCGGGCGTGCTGGGAGTGAACTGGTCGTTCCTGCCCGGCACCTACCAGGGCGCGGAAATGGGCGCCGATATCGGCAAATGGTCGTTCGCCACCGCCTGGGCCAACGAATACAAGGCGCCGTGGTTCCGGCACACCAACAAATTCAAAAAACAGGATTACCGCACCGGCGACAAAACCTACGATGTCGATTATGTCGCATCGGTCGGCGCCCGCTACAACGCGACCGACAATCTGAATTTTGAAGCCGCCTACGGCCAGTCGCAAAGCTATTTGTGGAACGCCCACTTCAAGGCGAAATACACGCTGCCCCTGGGCGAGGACAGCCTCTACCTCACCGCCCAGACGTATTTCATGAACGATATGAACAGCCGCATCGGCGACAATTTCTCCAGCCTCGCGCTGCAGCAATACCTCGCCGCCGCCTACAACCGGGGGCCGTGGACGTTCAATCTCGAATTCACCTACACGCTGGCGCCGGACTCGAACCCGGGAAACGTCGGCTATTTCGCCTACCGGCTGGTCAAGCCGTCGGGCGGCGCCAAGGGCGCCTACGAGCCGTGGTGGGATTTGCGGAGCGACTGGAACCATCACCGGGAAAAAGCGGTGTTTTTCAAAATCAGCCGTTCCCTCGACGATCTCGGCCTGCCGCCCGGATTCCGCGCCGGCATAAGCGGCGCCTTCGGCTGGGACGGGCGTTCGAGCGCGACGCCGCAGAAATTCAGCGAAGCGGCCTACGGGCTCGATCTGAGTTACACGGTCCCGAAGGGAAGGTTGAAAGGGACGGTGGTGGCTTTGCACTACACCCGCTACAACAACCGCACCGATTTCCCCAGTTGGACGCCGTTCCACAACGCGTTCCAGGACGAGCACGATGTGAAATTTTCGATTGTCGTGCCGATAAACTGGTGAGCGCTTGCCGTAGGAAAACCTCAATCAAAAATGATAATCGATGCCGCCTTGCTTCATAATCGCGTTGGCGGTATGCCGCGATTTTATTTTGGCGTCAACCGTGATTGCGCGATTGGTAATCGGGCTGAACCACAGATCATGATCACCTTTTCCGCGGCGCAGAAAATGGCAACCGCTCCGTTTCAGAACTTCGCGCACTTTTTTCTCATATTCCGCCATCAGAGACAGACCTGTTCGTGGCGTTCCGAATGGAAAACCAGGGAAATGTTTTTCTCGCGAATCCCATTCATCGTCATCAACTCCGGAGCCGCAAAACGGACGCGTTCAATCAATGCGTCAAGCGATCCCGACTCCATGACCAGGCCGGGGATGGAGTCGCTTGTCGCCACCCACACCGCCGCATCGACATCCCAAATCAGGTTGACGGTATATTCCGTAGACTGCATTTTTGCCTTTCGCCGCTCATTGGACGGCAACTACCTGCGCAAATGGTAAAAAGGTTCCCGCGTCACCGCGACAGCGCCTCGATAATATCCAACGCCGACGGCGGGCAGCCGGGGACGCATTTGTCCGCCCCGCTGCAGCACACGCCAATGCCGATGCCGGACATTTTCTTCCCCTTCCAGCCCTGCCCGATATGAATGGGCGGCAAGCGCCCGCCCCTGCCGTCGAGCCGCTTGAGCGCGTGGATAAGGTTGGCGTAGCAGGCGGAACAGGCCTGATCGGCCTGGACGTTTTTGCCCAAACGCTGCACCTGCCCGGACGCCCGCGCCGCTTCGGCGACGACCGGCTTGTTCAGCTCGACGATGTCCCGCTCCTCGATGCCCATTTCGCCGACGCCGTATTCGGCGGCGAGGCGGATATAGCCGATTTCCTCGGGCGGAATGCCCATGAGGGCGCAGACGTACGAATCCAGCTTGACCGGATCGGCGCCCAAAAGCATGCGGTTGGCCTGGACCGGATTGCCGCCTTCCTCGAAATCGAGATCCCCGCACATGCCGTCGACGATGGACACGGCCGGCACGATGGCGGTGGCGAGGGCGCCGATGCATTCGTCCAGGCCGTCCCGGTGGAAGCGGCGCTTTTCGCCGTCGGTGATGCAGCCTTTCATGTTTTTCAGGGCGCAGGTCATGCGGGTTTGGCAATGGCCTTTCAGCACCGGCAGGCTGATGAGGAAATCGCTGGCCAGGGCGCGGTTGCACACGCGGATTTTTCCGGCCGGAGTGTCGATGGGGGTGGAGGCGTCCTGTTTCAAATCGTACAGTTTGACGCCGTAGCGCTTGCCGACATCGTTCATGCCGCAGGCGGCGAAGGCGCGCAGGGTATCGTCGCCCAGCCACGAGCCTTCGATAATTTCGACCTTTTTATGGCCGTGATCGAACAGGAACTCGATAATGCCGGCCAGGATTTCCGGGTGGGTGGTGGCGCCGCCTGAGGCGGGACGGCCGACCACCAGGTTGGGTTTCAGGGAAATTTGCGCGCCGGCCGGAATGGCGCTGGCCAGCCCGGCCGCGTCCATCAACTGCTTGGCCATGGCGGCCGGATCGGTGCCGTACACCGCGTAGATTGTGCCGCCCTTTTGCGGAAAGTTCGCCGACTTCGCCATGAGAGACTCTTCCTTTCAATTCAATGGATAATACGTAATGAGGAATTCGGGGACATGTTGCGCAATCCAATGGTATCGATTGCCGACAGGAAGGTAAAACAGATTTTTCGTCTTAATAGTGCGTTGTGAATCGCTAGCGCGATTCGTCCACCATCGCGCCGACGCCGAACAATTCGCGGAGACGGGAGGAAAGCTTGA
>JAVBRW010000121.1:0-18609 GCA_031547475.1 Planctomycetota bacterium | reverse complement strand
TTTTTTTTTATTCGGTTCGCTCGTAAGGAGACATCATGGCCAAACTGTTCCGAACTCCCAAAACCCTAATCGACCCGGATACGGGTCGGCGCATACCCGAGACAGATAGGGACGGCAATCCCGTTTTCACCCCCCACTGGCATGCCAGAATCGAGGATAACATGGGCCGCCGCCGCAATTTCACCTTGTCGGCAAACAAGGCGCAGGCTCAAAAAGAAGCCGACATGATTGAAAATCGCGAACGGGAGATTCGCATGGGGCTGCGTCCGCCGCCGTCGCCTGTCGAGCAGGCGGCGACGAGATCGGCTAATGAGATCCTGGACGAATATTTCTCGTGGGGGGCGGTCCAGGGCGGCAGGAAGGGGCGCCCCTGGTCGAAGTCACACAGCCGAAACAAGCATACGATTCTCCCCTGGTGGTTTGCCGCTCTCGCCGTCAAGCAGCTGGGCGATTTTGCCGGCTGCCTTGCGAAAGTGGAGAAGGTTCTGCAAAAAGTGGCCACGGAAGGTCGCCCGGGAGATCCGAAAAGGGCCATCAGGAAACCTCTGGCGGGAAAGACGCTTCAATCTTTCGCCGGCGAGCTGGGGGCATTCTTCTCCTGGTGTGTGACGCGGAAGTATCTCGGCGAGAATCCCCTCGACGGCATCAGCCGCTTCGACGTCACACCGCAGGTGGTGCGGCGGGCATTGACGGTCGACGAACTGCGCCGCCTTCTCGACGCTGCACCTCTTTACATGCGCATCCTGGTGGAGGTGGCGATCTGCACCGGCCTGCGCCTCGGCGAACTCGGTTCTCTGACAATCGGGCACTTCGATCCTGAGGCCGCGACGATTCGCGTCGACGCCGATCACGACAAAGGGCGGGTGCTTCGGCATCAGCTTTTGCCGGCGCGGCTGCTCGAACCCCTGAAAGAATTCATCGCCTCGGGAATGGCGCGGGACATGTATCGGAAACACTATGGCCGTAGGGATGCCAACCGCGACATCCCGGTCGCTCCGTTATTATTCGTTCCGTCGCACGCGGCGCGTAGCCTGCACATAGTCGCCGACAGGGCAGGCGTTCCATGGACTACCGAACTCGGAAAGATGGACTTCCATGCTCTCCGTGTCGCCTATATCAATTTGATCATAGGCACCGGCGCCGACGTGAAGACGGCCCAAACCCTGGCACGTCACAGTACGCCGACCATGACCATGAATGTTTATGGCAGGGCGGTGGACGAGCGCATGGCAAAGGCCGTCGAGACGCTGGGAGATATGATCATGTCTTCCGATGAGGATGCGGAGCAGCCTGGATTCGCTTTGGCACTGATGGCATAATATGAGCCCCTGCAAGACAGAACGATGTCTTGCAAGGGCTTTTTTTTCCGAAAGCATAAACGGATTTTGCTCCAATACAGCGTTGAGCGATGAGGTATTATATGGAGTTACAGTGATTCCGGATGGGCGGAATCTGGGCGTAATCCGGTCAAGACGGGCGGAATCCGGGGTCAAAACGAGTGTATTATGAGTCCAACGCGTGAACAGCTGTGTCCAGGCGTCTTTTTTTAGCTATCTCATATCATGTTGAATTGTCACGGATAATATCAAAAAAGACCGGGTTAGACAAATCCTGTCCAGCCCGGTCATTAACGCTAATGGTGGAGGCGGCGGGAATCGAACCCGCGTCCTGCGACAAGTTTGGAGGAAGCCGCTCCGTGCGCAGTCGGTGATTGGGTCTCGCTGGAAATGGTTCATCGACAAACCATCGACAGCCAGCCAAAACTTAATCTCGATCGTGGCGCGACTTAGGCTTGACTCGCCAAAATCCAGCCGATAGCGGCCTGCGGGATCCATCATCGGCGTCATGGCCGCAGGCGTTGCCTAGTTAATTAGGCAGCGAGAGCATAATCATGCTCGGCAGTTATTAGTGTGATCGGCTTGTTAACGGGGCCAACCGATCAACCCCGGCACGCTGCTTCAACCTCGCCCGCCCAGTCGAATCCATATCGCCCCCAAATTTCGGAACGAAACCTCATTCGTCAAAAGCGATGGCGTCGCCATTCCGGCAGAACCCATTCATCACCGCACAAACACGACCGGATTGGCAACGCCTTTTAATTATACCATGTCGTCCGCCGCGTGGCAACCCCCATTATTGCCCAACAACCAACCGCTCAACGTCCATGGGACAGACACCCATTCTTTTACATCAAACCCTTACACCAGAAATTATCGGAGAGCATCGGAAAGAATCAGGAATCACTGGAAGCGATATCACTCAATCCGCCCCTCCCGCCGCAATTTGTCCTTAATCGGATCGATAACGGCACGAACAGTCCGCTCCACCTCCGCCCCCAGCGCGGACAGCCCGGTCTTGATGGCTTTGCCTTCGGGAGCGTTCTGGATGACTTCGGCCGCCGCTTCCAGCGCTTCCCGGTTTCGAGCAAGCTCGCCGGCGGCGGCGGCAAGGCGGCGGCGGGCCCGCCATTGATCGTAGGCGGCCGCTCCCGCCGCGATGACCGCAACAGCCGCCAGCGCCAAAACCGACCACGGGTATTGCACAAACAACACGCCGGTGGCGGTTGTGGCGAGGCCGAGGCCCAGCAACGCCAGTCCCGTCGCCCGCCCGCCGGCACAGACGGCCAATCCCCCAAGGATGATGAATCCGAGGCCGGCGGCGAAAAACGGCCGCATCGGTTCCGCCACCGACAGTGCCGCCGGTGCGCCGCCGATGTCTTTCAGCGTGCCGGCCAACTGAGATTCGGAACGGACCGGCGGCCGGCCGCCGCGCCGTTCGGCGCAACCGATCAACAGCGCCGAAATCGTGACGGCGGCCATGAGCGCGAAACCGGACCACCGCTTACCGTGCATGATTCGCCTCCGGTCGACCAAAACACGGCGGATCGACAAACACGCCGGCCGGAATCAGCCAGGTGCCGGGCGCCAGCCATACGTCGCATTCTTCCGTTCCGCGCGCATCGGCGCGAAACAAGGTGGCCCTGACCAAAATCCTTTGCTCAAGCTTTCCAATCAACCCCGCGTCGGAGCCGATCTCCCGCGCGCCGCACGGCGCGGGATTCGCCAACGGCGGCTTTTCTGGGCTTTCGGGAACGGTGCGCGCACCCTTGCGGACGGAGTCCGGTCGACCCCGTCCGCAGCCGCCCGCCGTGACATTGAGGCAGATTGCGACGGCGGCGCCGATGACAATGGCGGCCACATATATGGTTTTTCGCATTGATAATCCTCCAGAACGAAATGCCTATGAATTTTTCAGCGATCCCTGGACCACGTTCCACACGAAATTGGCGAGCAGGCTGATGATGGAAACAAGCCCGGCAATCAGCCACTTTTTCACCGACGTGATGCGGGCGTGACACAAGCCGACCCCCTCCTCCACATGTTCGAGTCGGGCGGCCTGGGTGGCGCAGCGGGTGAAGCCAACGTCGTAGGCGGCGTGGTTGAACAGCTCGGTAAGGTTGTCTATCTTGACGCCGAGCTGTTTGAGTTCGGCATAAATTCTGCCAATTTCCACCTCATCCATATCACGCGCCTCCCATGGAAGGCTTGCCGCACCGGCGGCAGGGCCTGGCATCGGGAAAGCGTTCGGCAAGCAGAGCGGGTTCAATCCACTCGCCGTTCAGCCCGCCGCACGATGCACTGGCGTGGTATATGCCGGAAGATTTGCAATAAACCGCAGTCGGGGATGAAGCTATGCTGTCGCGCGCGGATTCGGCCGGTGGCGGCGAATCGCTCCAGCCCGGGGGAAGCGAACCAAGATGGTCCATCATGGCGGGACGCCCTTCCAGCCAGCCTTTTTCCCCGCGATGATCCTCGAGCAGATCCCAGCCGTCGCGGCTCGCGGCGAGGACGGGCCAATGGCCGGGCCGCTCCGGCGGCGCGACGCGAAGCGCGTTGACGGGGGGAAGGCTGACGGGGTGGGCGGCGGCGGAACCGATGTAGACGCCGTCGGCGTCGAAATAGTGGTTGTTCATATCATACTCCCAAATAGATGGCCGGTGTCATGCCGATATTGATCGGCCGGTTTTCCTCGGCGGTCGGCACGGCGGCGGAAGCGTCGAATCCGAGCTGGCTGCCGATGACGGTGGTGTAATTCACGGTGTGGGTGGTGTCGGCGCCGCGCACGAACGCGCCGCCGATCAGCCCCCCCATAGTTGCGTGGCGCGAAATCAGTCCGACCGCCGTGCCGGTGTAGGCCTGCGCGGTACCGGTGATGTTGCGGATGGCGTCGCCCTGCGCCGTTCCGGGCAGGCGGTTGGCGTTGTTCACCGGGCGGAGGAAATAACCGTTCGCGCCGGCGAAGAGATTGGGAAGGCCGATGGTTCCGGCGGCGGCGGCGATGCCCCAGTCGTTTTTGAATGCGCTCGACAGCGCACTGAGCGCCGTTCCCTGCGGGCTTGACAGGGAGAAACGGTCGCCGTTGCAAAAATACCAGCCGGACGGCAATTCGGCGCTGCGGAAGGGGAGAAGCCGGATTTCCCCCGGCCAAACGCCGGTTCCGGCGTTGCCGCCGGCGCTTCCACCGTTGTCGGGCAGTGGTTCCCAGCCGCCGTTTTTCCGCGCGTAGAACTGGTCGTCGGACGGCGCGTCCGGCAGGGCGGACGTTTCCAGCCCGGACAACCTGGCGCCATTGGCCGATGCGGCGGCGCCAGCGGCGGCGGCGGCGGATTCGACGGAAGCGATATCGGAACGGATTGCGTCGAGATCGCCGGACAGGTGCTGTATGGCGGATTGCGGATGCTGATCGGCAGCGGCGCGATTGAGCAACTGGGCGTGATCCAGCGTCCCCCCCGCCTCGCCTTCGCCTGTGCTCGCGGGCGCCACATATTCGACCCAGCCGCCGGCGGTGGCGATATAGGATTTGCCGTCGCCGGGCGGAATGGCAAGCGCGCCGATGGCGGCGGGCGACAACGGATCGCTTCCGTCCCGCGCATGGCTGGCTGCGTGGATTTTCCCTGCAAGGTTGGCGAGGCGGGCGTCGTCCGTGTCAAGCTTGCCCGCCAGCGCGGCGGCCAAACCGGATACGGCGGCAATGGCGTGCGTGTGGCCGATATCCGCCTTGCCGGCAAGATCGCCGGCATTGGCTTTGCCGGACAGGGCGGAATTCACGGCGGCGGCGTCCGCCTTGGCGGCGATGGCGGCGGGCAGATCGTCGATCTGCGCCATGGAATGCCGATGCTGCTTGTCCGCCTTGTCGGCCAAGCCTTGCCTGACCGCCGCAAGATCTTCGCCGAGAGCCTCGCACGCTTCGGAACCGGCCAGAAGGGATTGAACGATTTTTTCCGGATCGTCGCCGTCCGGCGCGGCGAGGCGCCGCGCCAGCGCCTCTTCGTGCTGCTGAGCAATCATGGTCAGCTTGTCGAGCGCTTCCTCGGCGGCGCGGGGGGAATTGGGGCCCTGATTGTGAAAGAGGATTTCCTGCGTGAGCGGCACGACGCGGCGCAGGGTGAGAACGGCACCCTCCGCCAACGGCGCGCCCAGCAGGACGAATTCGCCGTTCGCGTCGGACAGGCGGTTTATTGTAAAATCGATCCCGGCACGCAGGCGGGTGTCAATTCCTCCTGTCTGCCGGACGGTTGCCTCGACATGGCTGTTGTCGAGAAAGGGAAAAGGTATGGGAAAGACGGACGAATCGTCGCCTCCCCGGTATTCCACGCTGCTGACGGTTTGTTCGAGCATTGCCATTTTCCTTTATAATGAGGGGTGCCGGGCCGAAACGGACGGCGGGAAATCACGATTTCAGCGTGCCGAGAAACCCGTTTTCCTTGAACAGGTTCACCATGCCGTTCTGGCCCGTGCTGAGCGAAGACAGATAGGATGATCCGGACGCGGTGCCGGAAGCGCGGGTATTGGCGGCCTGGCCGCGCAGGAGGGCGGCATCGTATTTGAGCCCCCAGCTTTGCAAACGGTACTCGTATTCTATTTTTTGCCGTTCGTATTCGTTCCATGCCGCCTTGTCCGCCATCGCCTCGACCGGCGTGCCTTCGTTCGCCTTGACGCCGGAAGCGGCATAGGCGACGCGTTGGGAGGCGATTTCCAGGCGGCCGGCGATCTGTTGTTCCGTCGTTTTCAATTTGCCGATTTTCAGCGTTTCCGCCGCTTCGAGATCCTTCCTTGCCGCCTGGTGTTCCAGCCCCTTCGCCTCCAGTTCGGCCTGCGCCCGTTGGGCCGACGCCTGCTGCTGGCTTTGATACATGCCGGCGCCGGCGTTGGCGAGGCCGAGAGCGGAGTTGGTCAAATTTGCCATTGCGCCCATTATGAATCCTCCCGTTTTCCTTGCCGCCAGGCCGCCCATTTCGGGCGGGCGGCGGCGGCGTACCATAATTCCGTTCCGCCCGCGCCCGCGGTTCCGGTGCGCGACAGAAGAAATCCAAGCCGGCGTGCATAGGCGAGCCCCGTCCTGTACCAGCCGGGAATGAATTGCTCGAGCCGATCCGCGCCGCTTGCGAAAAACGCCCTGGCAACGCCCCATTTCCCCGCCCTGAGCACGCCGGCCGGATGACCGGCCATCGCCGCCGTTCCCAGCATCCACACCATGGCGCCGCCGGTCACCGGGCTTTTTTCGCCCACGCCCATCATGAAAATTGCGCCGCCGTGCCGCGCCGGTACATAGGCATACGCTTCGACCGACGCGGCCAGCGACAAGCGCACGGCGTCGGCCGGATGGAGTCCGGAGACGCCGCCGATCTCCCGGAGATGCTCCGGCGACAAATCGAGCGCCATGGTTTCGGCAAGTTCCGGCGTGGCGCTGACGACTCCCCTAGGCGGGTTGTCCATGGCTGGCCTCCGCGATGATTCCCAATACGGTGAACGGGGTCGGCGTGCCGGACGCCAGGGTCAAACGCACCGAGCGGCCGCCGGGCGGCGAAGTGAGCGCGACATTTTTCTCGCCGCTGAACAGCTTGGCCGCCTGTCCCGGCGGTTCGGAAACCCGGAATTTCATTTCGGACAAGGTGCCGCCCGTCTGGCCGTAAAGGCAGTCGCGGCTTTTGTACAGGCGTATGGTCGCCGACACGGCAAAGCGGCTGCGGTTGCGGAACGTTTCGTCTTTTTCCGGCTCCAGTTCGAGCGTGCCGAGTTCGACGCGGTAGGGCAGGCCGACATGGACGAGCGCGGCCTTGAACCCGTCCGGAAGCGTTATGCCGCCGTCCCGCACGGCCAGATTCTCGAACACGCAGCCGTCGGCCAGGCAGGCGGCCAACTCGCCTTCGAGGTGATCGAGCCCGCCGATCCTGCCGGCCGGGTTGCCCCGATAGGTCAGGCCGCAATCGACGAAAAACCCGTCCGCCTCGCCCCCGACCGCGTCGGCGTGCGGCGTCAACATTTCGATGAAGCGCCTGCTCGCGCCGCCCATGTCACGGGCGACGCAGAAATAGATCTGGTCGCCGCCGTCCGGATCGACGACCGAACAGCAGCTTTCGAACCGGCCGGCGGTGGCGTGCCGGGACCACGCCACCACGTCCTCTTCCGGCGAATAGGTGCAGGACAGCAGCCCGCCGTCCGAAAGCACCACCCAGACGATGCCGTCCGGGTCGCGCTGGTGGCACATGGACACGATGGTCCGGCCGGCGAACAGGTGATTGGCGTATACGGTGAGATCGTTGCCGGCGTAGCCGTCGGCTTCGAGGGAGTAGGAAAAATTCCGCACGCTCCGCCGCGACCGGCCGGCGAACAGCACGGTCCGCCCCACCACCAGCGGTTGCATGGGCGAGCAGCCGTACCAGCTTTGCACGCGCGCGTTGATGTTGGTCGGCGTGATGGCCGATCCGCCGCCGCCGGCTTTCCATTCGCTCCCCGAAGTGCCCAGGAGCATTTCGTTCAGCGGCACGACCCAGTGGATTTCGTTCATCTCGCCGCTCGCCAGGGTGAACTCGTAGCTGTCCGAGTCCTCGATCGGCGTATGGCGGCCGAAGGAATTGTAGGCGCCGGTGTCGGATCCCCAGAAGGTGGTCGGCTTGTTGTTGCTCCGGGCGAGTATGAGCCGCTGCTCGAAAAAGGCGCACACGCCGGGATAATCGTCCACTCCCGAGAAATGGTCCAGCGCTTCGGGAAGGGTCTCCGACAGCGTTTCGAAGTTGTTGTCGACGAAATTCGTATCGGCGGTTTCGCCGAGCAGGCGGAACTGTTTCGAACCGCTTATCGTCGATTCCCGGTAGACGCGGTATTTTTCCGCGCCGGCGGAACCGGTCCAGGAAAGTTCGGTGATGTGCGTGCCGACCAGGCCGGCGTTGTAGTCGCGGACATAGGTGTCGATCCAGCTTTGCAGGGTCGAACCGACATTGCCCGCCCAGCCCTTGTCGCAGGCGTAGAGGCATTCGGAAATCAGGTTGGCGGTGGCGCCCGGCCACCAGTCGACCGTGTTGAACACGCTGCCGTCCGGCTTTTTATGCAGCCACTGCCAGCCGCCGGAACCGTTCGAATAAAGGCCCGCCCCGTAGTCCGCGTAGCCGCAGGCACGGAGAAAGGCGACCAGTTGCTCCGCGTCCATATTGTAGAAATCGAGATCGTCCGGCATGTAGGAATAGTCGTGCTCGTACAGCCAGTTGAACAATTCGGAAAACTTCTTGTCCGCGTGATCATACACGACCAGCCCGTCGTTCCGGGCCAGCACCGCGTCGGACGGCGCCGATTCGCCGGTGGCCGCCGCGTAGGCGGTGACGACGTAGCGGGCGTCGTCGCCCCCGGATCGGACGACGGCCAGGCCGGCCGGGGCGTGCGTGCGATCGTCCGGGATCAGCTTGTCGAACCGCCAGTCGTGGTGATCGTGCCGGCTCAGGCGGCGGGGCGCGTGGCCGGCGTGGGTCAGGATCATGATGTCGGCGGTCTGGGCGTGGCGAAGCTCGGAAAGCGCCTCGGCCGGATAGGGCGTGTCGACGATCACTTCCTCGCCCGCCCGTGCGTGACCGGCCGGATAGAGCACGACGCCGCCATCCTTGATGATCCGCAACCGGTGGTGGCCGAACTCCAGCAGGTACGACTGCTTGACCGAGAAGCGGAACGGCACCAGCCTGGACGGGCGGTCGTCGTCGAGCGCCCGCGCCACCAGCCGGAGGCCGCCCCGTTTGACGGCTCCGCCCTGTTGGCGCGTGATCAGGTTCTGGAGTTTTTCCGCGCCGGAGTAGTAGTATTTCCAATCGCTCCGACCGTGCAGAACCGGATCGAGTTCGCCCCGGTTGAAACTGAACTGTGCGACAGTGGTTTTTGCCATGTTTCACTCCATTGGAAGAGTCGGAAATCGTACAGCATGGGCTTTCCCCCTATAGCCGCGCCCCGAGGAAATCCCCGTTCGGCAGGCGGGGCGACGACGATTCGCGCATGTCGAGAGCGCGCGCCTGCTGAAGCTGCATGGAATAGGTCTGCACCGCCGCCTGGTGCGACTGCGGATCGGCGTGCAGGGCGAGGCTGATTTCCGCCGCCAGGCGCCAGGCCAAAGCCACCGCGAACTGCGGATCGAATTCCTCGCACGGCACCTGCCGGGTCGTGTACTCGAGGGCGGCGTCTGGCAGATCGGTCAGAATCGCCTTGTGCCCGCCGCCGGGGCTGCGTCCGATTTCGAACGGACAGGCGTCGCGGTTGCGCCAAGCGGCGGCCGCATCCGCCGGCAGGACGCGCCTCGCCTGGATGCAATCGTCCGGGTAGGCGTATGCGTAAGCGAAGCCGACCGGTGTTTCGGCCAGCGCGGCCAGTTGTTTTCGCCGCATGGCGAAACCCCACGGGTGATCGCGGAGGATCGAGGCCAGCGCCGTTTCCCAATGCACACGGAGCTGGAACGCTTCCGGATTCGGTTCGGACAGGCTTTGTATGGGCTCGCGGGACAGGTTCGCCAGCGCGAGGTTGATAATGTCCATCTTGGAGGGCATGATTGCGCCTTTATAAAAAACGCGGACCGGATCGTGGGGAGATTGGGAGAGATTGGTTGGTTCAGTTGATCCGGCCCGCGAGGTGTCACGTTTCGTTACGTCTTATTTCATTCCGTTGGTCTGCGACCCCTGGACCAGCCCGGCCGTGACCCGTCCGCCGGAGGCGCCGGCGTAGGACAGGCGGAGATAGCGCTTGCAGCCGGTCGGCAGCGGGGCGGACAGGACAACCCCGCCCTTGGCGACGCGTTCGGGCGCGACCAGGTATTGCGCGACCCGCACGGCGTCGGTCATGCCGGGGTTGTTCGACGTATTGATGCTCACGGCAAGCGTTCCGGAGCAGCCGGAACTCACCGCCACCTGAAGGAGAACGCCGCCCCCGAGGCCGCAATCGTCGCCGCCGGTGTCGACCTGGTTTTCCGAATCGCCTTCGGCCAGGATCTGCCGGTTGGAAAAGGTGGTTTCAAAATCCCACATGATTTTCATCCTTTCAAAAATGTTGATGCGTTTGTCCGCCGAATCTATTTGGTCAGGGCGGCTTCGGTGTTGACCAGCGCGTCGCACTGGCGGATGGGCACGCCCTTGAAGGCGGTGACGGATTCGCCGGCGAAATTGGCCATGGTCAGGTTGACGTTGGCTTTTTCCGCCGCGGCGAGGTCCAAGAGCGTTTTGACGCTGCGGTTCATGTACCAGGCGGCGCGGCCGAGGCGGATGTTGGGGACAAGGTTGTGCGCCTTGATCATGCTGCGGATGAGCGCGTTGGCGGCCGTCCCGGCGCTGCCGCCGGACACCAGCGCGTCGATCTGCGCCGTGTCGATGTTGGCGACGCGGACGACGTAGCGCCAGTCGCGGATCACCAGGCCGAGGCTCCAGGCGTAGTTCGTCTTGTAGCCCATGAACTCGCAGGCGTCGTCGTCCACCACCGGGCAGCGGCCGAGGTATTCGCGCCGGAGGCCGGAGGCGGTGCCTTTCGGATAGATCATGTGGAGGGACAAGTCGCCCCACACGCACAGCCAGGCCGAGGTGCAGGCGTTGCCGGTGCCGCCGGCGTCGACGACGTTCCGGGCGTTCTCCGACACGGCCGGGTCGAGGGTCGGATAGCGCGGCGCCAGGCCCTGGAACGCGGCGGCGTTCTCGATCAGATCGCCGTAAAAAATGGTTTTCGCCACTTCCTGATTCATGCTTTCGAGGAACGCCCGTTCCTCCGACAGCAGGAAATCGGCCTGCTGGCCGTTCAGATCGGCCAGCGCCGAATCGACCACCGACCAGGTCTCGAGCATGCCGATGCGGTCGTCGACCTGCACGGTGCGGCTTTTCGATTTCGGCACGCCCCGGTTCAGCGTGCGCCAGTAGCTTTCCGGCAGGCCGGTGCGGATGGCGGTGCGGTGGGTGGTGACGTTGTTGGCCTCGAGGAACATGGCGTCCTCCAGGACCTCGTTCGATTGTTCAAGAATTTCCATCACCCTTCCGATTTTGTTTTCGGGGCCGAGCCGCTTGGCGTAATCGGCCAGGGTGACACTGCGCATTCCCACGGTGGACATGGTTTCTCCTCTTTAAAAAATGCGTCTGTTACAAATCGCGATTGCGCCCGCGCAATCGCCCGCTGCGGGCGCTGCCTCGACAAAGCATGGTTTTTGGTGCGTTCCTGATTGGGGCGGGCTACCGCATATCGGGGAACAGCAGTTGCGCCGTTGATTTGGCCGCCGCGCGCGCATCGCCGGCGCCGGGCGAGCAGTCCTCGGACACTGCCTGCGAGACGCGGGCGAGGAAATAGAACATTTCCGGCCAGTTCTGCACATTCATCTGGCGTATCTGCGCCATCAGGAGCGGGCTCCCGTAACGGCGCATGAGGGATGCGACGCTTTCGCCCGTCCTCTGGAGATTGGCGCCGCCGAACTCGGGATGCGCTTCGACTTCCCGGAGCCATTGGCGGTTGTTGCCGGCGATGAATTCGGCCTGGGCCGCGTTCCGCTCCCGATCGATCTCGGCGTACAGGGTGGCCAGGGATTGGGCCGATTCCCTGGACAGGCCGAGCTTTTTCGCCAGCGGGACGAATTTGGCCATTACCTTCTCGTCGGCGTGATAACCTTCCGGCCAGGCGAACTCGCCGTATTCGCCATTGTCTCCGCCGTCATGCGGGGCAGCCTCGTTGTCCGAGCCCGTACTCTCCTCCGTCTCCGCCGCCTCGCCGGCGGCGTCGGCCGCGCGCTCCCGTTCGTTCCGGGGCTCCGCCACGGCACGCACCGCATTCAGTGGATCGATGCCGGGGCCGGCCTTTTCCGGCGGTTCGGCCGACAACAGGCCTTCCGCCCTTTCCTTCTCTTCCATACCATCTCCTTGAATTGTCATGGGGATTCCGGCGGGCGCCAACCGGTTTTCAAGCGCCCTCATCCGTCTCCCCTTCCCGTTCGTGCCTTCCGGTCACGGCGGTGAACGCGTCCGGTTCCAGGTGTTCGGACAGCAAATTCCACAGGCGCACCGCAGTCGCTTTCTTTCCCGCCGCGTAGGCGCCGAGCTGCCCGGGCTGGTAATCCTCCGCGAAGATGTTGCCCTGCTCCAGCAGCCAGCGGAGAAACCGTTCGCCCTCCGGCCGCGCCGCCAGCGTCCGCAGGTCGCGGGCGAATCGTTCCCGCCGCCGTGCCAGACGGTCCCGATCCGCCTCTCTTTGCCGTGCCTCTTCGCGCAACTCCATCGTCATGCCGCCGCTCCTTTCCAACCGTTCGTCATCGTTGTTCCCGATGATTTTTTTATAACCGCGTTCACACGCCGCGGAAGTCGAATCAAAAAAATAAAAAAAATCCCCCGCGCACGGCGGGGGATGAAAAATGCAATGTTTTGAAGGGGTTGCCTTACCCGTTCCGCTCCATCGCTTCCAGCTCGCCAATCATGGCGGCGGAAAAACCGTTGACAATGGGGAACCGGCGATCGCGGGTAAAGGCGCGGTAGCTGGTCTTGGGTCCGGGCGCGCCCTGGCGGCGCTTGTATTCGGCGTATTTCAGCATGCGGTAAATGCGCTCCACCATCGGCCGCTCGAAGCCTTTGGCGATGATGTCTTCGAGCGGCAACTGGCGTTCGACCATCTCCTCCAGCACGGCGTCGAGCACCGGATAGGGCGGCAGGGAATCGGTGTCCTTCTGCCCGGGCGACAGTTCGGCGGTGGGCGGACGGTCGATGATTTCCTGCGGAATAACGCATCCCGCAGGCCCGCGAAGGCCGGCGGGATGGTTCTTGTTGCGCCAGTCGGCCAGGGCGTAGACCGTGGTTTTGAACACGTCCTTCAGCGGGTTGTAGCCGCCGCACATGTCGCCGTAAAGGGTGGCGTAGCCGGCGGCGATTTCCGATTTGTTGCCGGTGGAGAGAAGGAGCCAGCCGCGATCGTTCGACAGCGTCATCATGAGGTAGCCGCGAGCGCGCGCCTGCATGTTTTCGCCGGTCAGCTTTTTCAGGCCGCCGGGCGCCAAGGGCGCCAGCGTTTCGGCCGCCGCGTCCACCACCCGCCCGATCGGCAAGGTGTCCATGGAAAAGCCCCAGGCGCGGCACATGTCCTCGGCGGTCGAGTTGGACAAATCGGCCGTGTAGCGGGACGGCAGCCGCACGCAGTGCACGTGCTCGGGGCCGAGGCAATCGCCGGCCACCGCCGCGACCAGGGCCGAGTCCATGCCGCCGGACAGCCCGAGCATGACGTCGGTGAATCCGCTTTTCCGCGCGTAGTCGCCAAGGCCGAGCATCATGGCGCGCCACACGCATTCGAGCGGATCGGGGAAATCGCCGTCGGCGGGCGCGTCGTCCGGGGACAGCTCCATGACGCACTCCTCCCACAGCGGAAGCTGGCACAGGCGTCGGCCGGACGCGTCGAGGAGGAAGGAGCCGCCGTCGAAGACGACCTCATCCTGTCCGCCCACCATGTTGACGTAAAGGAGCGGCACGCCGGCGGCCCTGACCCGCGCCGCCGCCACTTCCCGGACCCGCGTGCGGAGAATGCCCGGGCGGAAGGGCGAGGCGTTTATCGAGACGATGAGCTGCGCGCCGTTGTCGCGGAGCTCCAGCGCCGCGTCCGGCCCCCACACGTCCTCGCAAATCAGCACGCCCACCTTGACGCCGTCGAGATCGAACGGCAATTGCGGCCCGGCGTCGGGGACGAAATTGCGCATTTCATCGAACACGCCGTAATTGGGCAGACTTTTCTTCCGCGCCACCTTGACGATTTCGCCGCCCCGGAGCGCGAGGGCCGCGTTATGGACGCCGGCGGCGTCGCGGAGCGGACAGCCGACAATCAGCGCGGTGCGGCCGCGGCGGGTGGCCGCCCGGAGCACGGCGACGGCCCGGTCGGCGGCGGCCAAAAGGTCCGGATAGTTGGCCAAATCCTCGAGGGGATAGCCGGTGATGGACAGCTCGGGCGTGACCACCAGATCCTGGCCGCGCTCCTCCGCCTCGAGGTAGATTTCCCCGATTTTGCGGACATTGCCGACAATGTCGCCGACCACCGGATTCAACTGGGCGACGGTGATTTTCAGTTCGTGCACGCGCATGAATGGCTCCTGGGACAAGGGATTGACCGAATGGGAAAAGGCTCAGCCATCGCCGGATCGGACGAATTCCGCCTTGGCCGACGAACTTGGCGGCAGGCCAGTCCGCACGGCGATGGCGAGGACGGTGGTGTCGCCGGGCGGCAGCGGGAACGAGGCGAGGTGGTTGTCCACCCGTATGCCTCGCCCGGGCGCCGGATACTGGCCGTTCAGGGTGTAGATGACGGAGCAGCCGGGTTCGGCCCGGATTGCGACGGTTACCGGTTCGTTGAGCCCGTATTGTCCGCCGCACGGCGTGATGACGGGCTGCGCCACCTTGTCGGGCGGGCGGAAATCGCGCGCCGCCGGCCGTTCGGGAAGGGCGAGGAACCCGACAAACAGAAGAATGGCAAAGAAGGCTGTGTTCTTCATGGCACGTCGTCCTCGGGCTCGACTATCCGTAAAGGAGCCATCCCAGCACGCCCGCGCCGACCAGGGTCGGTATGGGATTGACTTTCAACCATGCGGTCAGGGCGAAGGCTACGACGAAAATGGCGATGCTTTTCCAGTCGACGAACGAGTGGCGGTTCATCAGGAGGAGCGCCGCCGCCAGCACCAGCCCGACCACCGCCGGCCGCAAAAGCCGCATGGCGCCGGCCACCCGCGCGTTGCCCTTGAGGGCGGCGAAGAAATAGCAGGCCGTGTACATTATGATGAAGGGCGGCAGGCAGACGGAGAAGGTGGCGAGAATGGAGCCGGGAATCCCGGTCACAGTGAAGCCGAGATAGGTGGCGGCGTTCAGCGCCACCGGCCCGGGCGTCATCTGCGACAGCGCCACCATGTCGGCGAATTCGCCGTGCGACACCCAGTGGCGGACATTGACCACCTCGTCGGTGATAAGGGGCAGCATGGCATAGCCGCCGCCGAAACCGAACAGGCCGACTTTCAAGAACGACAGCATGATCGGCTGATATTGGTTGTTCATCACAGTCCTTTCTTGTCCGCTTCGCTTTCCAGTTCCGTCTCCTCGTCGACTTCGCGCCTCGTTTCCTTCACCGAGGCCGGGCGCCTGCTGACCGGGACCAGGCAGCCGGCGATGGCGAGCGCCGCCACCACCCAGGCGGGGGAAATCCGCACCTGCCACACCGCCAGCGCCGCCACCAGGGCGATGCCGCCGCTGAACCAGTTCAGCTTCGCCTTGGCGCCGAGGGTCCATACCGAGGCGGCGATAAGCGCGACGACGGCCGGGCGAATGCCCGTGAACACGGCTTCGACGGTCGGGTGGCTGCGGATGTGGGAGAAGAATGCGGCGATGACCAGCATGCAGATGAACGAGGGCATGACCGTGCCGAAGGTTCCGACCACGGCGCCGATGAAGCCCCGGGTCTTGTAGCCGACGAACACCGAGGTGTTGACGGCGATGGGCCCGGGAAGCGACTGGGCGATGGCGAGGGCGTCGAGGAATTCGGCATCGCCCAGCCATTTCTTCCTGTCCACCACTTCCCGCTCGATCAGCGGCACCATGGCATAGCCGCCGCCGAGGGTGAACACGCCGATGCGGAAAAACACCAAGAACATGTCAATGTAGAATTTCATGATGCATCATTTCTGCGCCATCGCGAATGTCCCGTCCCAGTCCGGCGGCGGCGGCAGCGCTTTGTAAATCGCCAACCGGTCCAGGTACATCTTGTACAGCGGGGTCGGGCGGATGAAAACCAGTTCCTTCAAAAGCGATTCGGCCATGGCGAATTCGCGCATCTGGTACAGTTCGAACACGCGGGCGAACGCGGCCAGCTCCTCCCGCTCCTCGTCCGTCACCGTTCCCCTGCCCAGGAGCTCGTAGATCATGACGGAGGAAACCTTGCCGCTGACCCTGACCTTGTCCACCACCCGGCAGGTGAACTCGTTCCCCAGCTCCTTCCTGGTCGCCTCGGTGATGAGGATATTGGCGGAATAATACTTGTTCAAGCCTTCGAGGCGGCTGGCGATGTTGACGTTGTCGCCCATGACGGTGTAGTTCTTGCGCTGCTCCGACCCCATGTAGCCGGCAAACATCTGCCCCGTGTTTATGCCGCAGCCGATGGCGACGCGCGGAAGGCCGCGGCTGGTCCAGCCCGGCTGCAGTTCGGCCAGCTTTTCCAGCATGTCGAGAGCCGACCTGGCGGCGTCGCGGGCGTGGGTCGGATTATCGGCCGGCGCGTTCCAGAAGGCCATCAGGCCGTCGCCGATGAACTTGTCCACCGTCCCCATGTTTTTCATGACGATGTCGGACATGGGTGTGAAGTATTCGTTGAGGAAACGCGCCAGATCGGGGGCCGTCATCCGTTCCGATATGGAGGTGAACCCCCGGATGTCGGTGAACAGGACGGTCATGTTCCGGTTCTCGCCCTGGAGGGAGGACAGCCGGTCGGGGTGCGATTCGAGGTAGCCGAGTATGGACGGGCTGACGTTGAGCTGGAACGCTTTCCGGATGAAGCGGCGTTCGCGCCCGACCACCAGATAGTTGGTCACCACCTGCACGACCAGCACCGCCAGGATGGAGAGGAACGGAAGCGTCACGCCCACCTCCATGCCGTTCCGGAAAAAGAGGTGGTAGTTGCCGAAGGTGGTGAACAGGAGGGCGAGGCCGCAGATGAACATGCCGACGCCGAGGTTGCCGAAAATAATGCCGAGCGTGACCGCCAGGCCCGAGCACAGGATGGTTGCCTGCTGCCAGGAGTAATCGTCCTTGTAGCCGCTGTCCATGAAATCGCCCTTCAGCATGGCGGAAAGGAGCGTGGCGTGGACCTCGACCAGCGATATGTTCGGATCGGGAAGGCCGCCCGAGACGATGAACCCCACGCCCGGCGCCGTGCCTCCCACCAGCACCAGGCGGTCCTTGAACGCTCCGTCGTGCCTGCCGGCCAGCACTTCCCAGGCGGGGAAGACCTGGTAATCGCTCCGCCGGTGGCGCAGGGCGGTTTCCATTTCGCCCAGCTCGTCCAGCGGGATTTTCAGCAGATCGACCGGTCCGTTCGCGCCCGGGCCGGTGATGCTCACCCCGGTGACGGGGTAGCGGTCGCCGCGGGACTGGGCGTCGATGAATTCGGGAATGTTCACCACATCGCCCCTCAGAATCAGGCGGTAGCCGTCGCCGCCGAGGGCGATGCGCATGACTTCCAGCGGGAGCGACGGGCAGACGCGGCGCGCATGCCCCGACGGTTCGGAAAAGGCGCTGTCGTCGGCGTGCGCCATCATGGGCACGGCGCGGACGGTGCCGTTCCGCTCGGGAAACAGGTTGACATACCCTTCGCCGGCGGGCGCCGGCACGGCATTGCGGATGACGGCGAGATCGGTGACGGCCTGCGCCCCTTTTCTCAGCAACGCGTTCTCGGGCGGCACCTGTTTTCCCGCCACGGTGACCACTTCCAGCCCGTAATCGGCCTTGAGGCCGCCCACCCGTCGGTGGCCGCTGCCCTTGCCGTCGTGCAGGGCGAAGCCGAGGACGGCGTGCGTTCGGGAAATGGCTTCGGCCAGGTACAGATCGTTGTCGAGCTCTTCGGGCGGGACACTCGGTCGTTCGAGCTTGGCGGCATAGACATCCTCGAACCGGGAGACATAGCGGACGAGGGAAGTGGGATCGGGTTCGGGGAACAGCAAATCGATCCCGACCACCCGCGCGTCGGACAGCTTGGCAACCAGGTCCGCAATATCGCGCCGCGACCACGGCCAGGAGCCTTTGTGCAATATGCTTGCCTCGTCGATTGCCACCACGGCGATGCGATCGGCGGTGGAAGGGAAATTGCCGGAGCCGCGGGCCGCGAACATGGCGTCGGTGGCGAAATTGTCCGCCAGGTTGACGAGGCCGGCGAGAATGCGTGTGAAGGGGGGGCGGCGTTCCGGCTGGCCCGCGCGGTTTTCACGGGCGAAGATGGGGTTGCCGACCGCCATGGCGGGAAGCCGGCGTTCGTAAATCATGCTGTTCATGGCCGCGGCCAGGAGGGTGATCAGCACTCCGAGGGCGAGCGAGGGAAGCAGTTTTTTGACATTTGTGCCGACCGTGTTCACGTTGCGTTCCACCTTGTCCCTATTCCGGCCCCGAGCCGGGTTTTCGCGCGGTGGACATTTTCTTACATTCTTAGGGAAAACGCAACCCCGCACCGGATTGAATGCGTGCTCGGTCCAAGAAACGTGTCAAACCGTCAAAAGACTTGCCGTTTCGAGTCGAAACCGGGACAGCCTCTTCGCATCGCGAAAAGCATGCAGGGC
>JAVBRW010000134.1:0-11005 GCA_031547475.1 Planctomycetota bacterium | reverse complement strand
AGACGATGGTGGACAATTTCGAGCGGAGCGTTCTGACGGAAGCCCTCCGCGCCACCCACGGCAACGTCACCCGCGCCGCCGAGCGGCTCGGGACAACGCCCCGCGTCGTTTCCTACCGCGCGCGGCAGTTGGGGATCGATCCGGCGAAAATGTCGCCGGAAGAATAAATCCGATTCACCCCTCCGTCTCGACAAGCGCCGAAAGCATTTCCACGCGCGACACTTTTCCCGTGCGGCGCAAAGTGTCGCGTTCCCGGCAGAAATCGAAATTTGACTGCATATTGAACCAGAATTCCGGGCCGTTCCCGAACGCATCGCCCAAAAGGAGGGCGAGGCGGGGGTTGATTCCCCGTTTGCCCCTGACCAAATCGTTGACGACAACGATATTGACTCCAATATGGCGGGCAAGCTCGGCCTGGCTAATCCCGTAAGGCTGCAGAAATTCTTCGAGGAGAATCTGTCCGGGATGGATAGGCGCCTGCTTTTCAACCACAATCCGCTTGTTTTTCGGTTTTATCGCTTTCATGGCGTTCCTTCCTCAATCGTGGTAGTCGATGAACTCGACTCCCTCCGCCGCGCCGTCAATCCACTGGAAAATAATCCGGTACTGATCGTTGACCCGAATACTCCACCAGTCGGCCAGTTTGCCGCCCAGCTTTTTCAGCCGATTGGAAGGCGGCACTCTCAGCGCGTCCACTCGCTCCACTGCGTCAATCATTTGCAATCTGGCTGTCGCCTTCCTCGCGACCTCGGCGGAAATCCCTCTCGGGCGTTTTCCCCGATACAAATCCACCGTTCTTTCGTCTCCAAAGTTCCGTATCATTCCCATCCCCCGGATTCATTCGCCCCTACCATTATATTATCATATGAAATAATGATATCAAGTGACGGATGCGGAAATTCCGCTCGGCATCCTTCCTGCCGGAACAATGCCCAAACCGCATAAATCGATATCATGTTATAGGGAAAGGAAAATGAAATATTCGTCCCAATTATTCATCGCAGTCCATACGCCCACTCCGCCACCCACGTCATGATCGGCGCCGTCAGCAGGCTGGCCAGTGTCATCCACAGGACGGTCCGCGCCGCCAATAGGGCGTTGCCGCCGTACACTTCCGCCACCGTGATGCAGAGGACGGCGGCGGGCATCGACATGATGATGACGGAAATGATGAACTCGTTCCGCGTCATCGGCACGCCGAAATGGCACATCAACAACAGCAGCGCCATCAACAGGACCGGCTCGACCAGCAGGCGGAGGAACGAGGTCGCAACCAGCGAACGGTTGTCTTTCAGCGGCGCCACAGCTTCCCCCTTGTTGCCCAGCAGCAGGCCGATCTGGAATATGGACAGCGGCAGCGCGGTGGCGCCGAGAAGATAGATGGTTTCCCAGAACGGCGACCAGATTCCCACCCACACCGGCAGCGCGGCCAATTGGGGCGAAGTCAGCTTTTCCATCCCCTTGAGAACCGGAAACGCCAGCGCCAGGCCGAAGCCGAGGAAGTTGGCGATGGTCTGGACGTTGAGGAATATGTTTTTCAGCGTGTCCTTCACCCCCACCCCGGGTTTGTAGCTGGTCATGCCGAACGACCAGATATGGAACATGATGGCAATGTTGTAGAGCAGGACGACGCGTATGCCGTCCTCGCCGAACATGGGCTCGCACACCGCCAACGCCATGAACACCCAATTCGGCAACCCCACCAGTTGCCGGTAGGTCGCCAAATCCCCCGGCCGCGCCCACAATTTGGCCGCCGCCAACCCGAACAGGTCGGCGAAGGTGATGAGCACGAACCCCACCAGCGGGAAAAACCAGTTGGCGCCGAGCGTTTCCAGGGAGATGGTGGACGGCATGTAATAGACGATGTAGCACGGCAACGCCACATACATTATATACTTGCTCAACACCGAGACGGAAATTTCCGGAACCAACTTCATTCGTCTGACAATATAGCCGACAAGTATTAATAGGCATGTAGTGGCGATTTTATAAAAAACCACGGAACCGCTGATCATGTTGGCGCCTTCCAAGCTGTCGACCCGCTCGCGCGGGCATGAAAAATCCAATCCGCGTCGCTGCGGATTGGTCTGAATTGTATACATTTTCCCGATTGGCGGGGAAAAGGGAAGAACAATTTCATGATGTATATGCAACTTGCCTGGCGCTATGCCACCCGACGCCTGGTCAACTACATCGCCATGGCCGCCATCGCCCTCGCCCTGGCGGTGCAGATAGTCGCCATGTCGGTGCTGGACGGCATGCTGGTCGATTTGGAAAAACGCCTCAAAAACCTGGGCGAGCAGATAACGCTCCGCGCCACCGCCACCCTTCCGCACCGGGAAGAGTTCAATCAAGCCGCCGCCGACCTGGTCAAGAACGTCAAAGGCGTCAAGGCGGTGACGCCCCTGGTCCAGAAAGTGGGCTTCCTCGAAGCGGGCGGCGGAGCGGAATACGTCTGGGTGCAGGGCATCGATTTGGCGGCCGAACTGGCCAACAGCTCCCTCCCCGAACATCTTCTCACCTACAAGCCGGATCCGAAAAAACCGTCGTGGAATGCGCCGGACGATCGGCCCGGGCTGTTCATGGGCGAGCAGTTGGCCAAGCGCCTCGGCATCCAGCCGGGCATGGACATCGAACTGTTCAACGCCACCCGCGGCACCAACAAATCCATCGAGGTGTCGTCCCGGCGCTTCCGCGTCACGTCCCTCTACCGCAGCGGCGTGTTCGAAAAGGATCGCTACGGCGTCTACATCCCCATCGAGGAGGCGGCCGAGTTCTACCTGGCGGCCGAATACCCGGACGCGTCCGACCGGGTCGAAATCATGGTGCTGTGGCTGGACGATCCCGACCGGGCGGAAGAGCTGGAACGGCCCGCCGCCCTGGAGGCGGTGAAAGATCTGACCCGCATCACCGGCGAGGATCCGCGCATCGTTTCCGACAACTGGCAAAAACGCTGGGCGGAAATGGCGCAGGGCATGAAGCACGAAAACAACCTGATGGAGCTGGTCCTGTTCCTGAACGACGCGGCCAGCGGCTTTTGCGTGTTCGCCATTCTCGTCACCCTGGTGAGCCGCCGCATCCGCGACGTCGGCCTGCTCCGCTGCATCGGCGCGTCGCGCCGGGGCGTCCTGTCCGTGTTCCTGACCGTCGGGCTGATTATCGGCGTGGTCGGCGGCGCCCTCGGCGTCACCGCCGGCTGGCTCCTGGCCGGTCCGACCGTGTCGGAGAAAATCGACGATCAGTGGCGTCTGGCCGGCGGCGGCGCGGTGGAGACGCCGGTGCGGGCGGGCGAAAACGAGGCGAACCGCCGGCCCCGCATCGATCGCTATTTCCAGCACATCACCGGCCAGCCGCTCTATCCGCCCCGTATGTTCGGCACCGCCAGCGAGGCGGGACTGCCGACCGTCATTTATCCGTGGAAGCTGGCGCTCTATTTCCTCGCCGCCATTTTCGTGTCGGTGATGGCGGCCGTCTACCCGGCGTTGTGGGCGGCCTGGCGCGAACCCATGTCCGCCTTGCGGGAGGGCTGAGGCAATGAGCGAAAACGTCCTGCACCTCGAAAACATTGTCAAAACCTATCACGACGGCGAAGGCAGGCTGTCGGTCCTGAACGGCGTCAATTTCTCGGTGGGCCGGGGCGAAAGCGTGGCCATAGTCGGCCGGAGCGGATCGGGGAAAAGCACCATTCTCAATCTCGCCGGCCTCCTGGACCGCCCCGATTCCGGAGAAGTGTGGATTGCCGGGAAACCCTCGTCCACCCTGCCGGAAAGCGGCCGCACCGCCATGCGCGGGCGGGAGATCGGCTTCGTGTTCCAGAATTACCACATGCTGGCCGATTTCACCATGCTGGAAAACGTCATGCTCGGCGCCGCGGTCGGCCGGGGCGGCGGCTTCGGCAGGCGGAACCGTTTGCGCGCCATCGAATGGCTCGAACGGGTCGGGCTGGCCGAACGCTCGCACCACCGCCCGTCGCAGTTGTCCGGCGGCGAGCAGCAGCGGGCCGCCATCGCCCGGGCGCTCATGCCGGAGCCGGAGATTCTCCTGTGCGACGAGCCGACCGGCAACCTGGACGAGGCGACCGGCAAGGAAGTGGCGTCGTGGCTGTGGCGCGCCGCCGAGGAGGCGGGAATGGCCATGGTCATCGTCACCCACGAGACATCCCTCGCCCACCGGGCGAACCGGGTGCTCAGGCTGACGGACGGAGTGCTGCACAATGAGAAGTGAGGGGATGGGCAAGACGCATGTTTAATTCACAATTCACGATTCACAATTCACAATTATTTCCCATTCCGCCGGTTTTCACCTGTGGCATGGGCGGTTTAATTGTGAATTGTGAATCGTGAATTGTGAATTCCAAGTTGTACACATTTTCGCAACGGGAAAGGCACAATATGGGCAAATTTTTCCAAGCCGGGCGCCCAATCCACCTGGGGACGGCGCTGATCGCCATCATCGCGCTCCTGGCCCTGGCCATTCTGGGCTGCAACGAGCCGATCAGCACCTACCAGGTGTCGCGCCGCTGCATCACCGGGGACGAAACGGTGCTGGTCCTGCCCTTCATGGACACCAGGACGTTCGTCGACAACAACGATCCGCACAAGTACGACATGGGCAACCACGCCAGGGACATTTTCGTCGCCGCCATGCGGGACAACCGGGTCGGCAAGGATTCCAACATCCTCACCCCCGCCATCGCCCGCCAGAAAAAATCCCTGACCAACGCCGAAGTGGCGGAACTCGGCCGGCAGTACGGGGCCGATCTGGTGGTGGCGGGACAGGTGTTCAGCTTCACCGACACCCGCGCCGCCAGCATCCCGGCCCGGGCCGGCATGTTTGTCAGGCTGGTGTCGTCGAAGGACGCGTCCCTCGTCTTCGTGGGCGATCACTACCAGGCCGCCGCCGTTCCCGGCGTCGGCGGCGGGCGCGATATGCAGGCCAAATACGTGTCGAACCGCCTGATCGAAGGCATCTGCTCGTCCATCGCGCCGGCGGTCGCCTCGCTGGACCGCGTCGCCTCCGACACCGCCCTCGCCTCCATCGCCCGCATCCGGAAGGCGCGCACCGAAAACAACCGCTCGGGCAAGCAGGACAGCTTCCTCGAACCCATGCCGCTGCCGCCGCCCGTCATCGATTTCGCCGGCGGTTCCGGGCTGGATCCGGCCACGTGGGACAAGCAGATAGCGCCCGAAGTGCCGCCCATGATCGATTTCGGCGGCATGCCCGCCCAGCCGAACCAGGAACAGCCGGCCCCGGTGCCGCTGCCTCCGCCCGCGTTCGACGAAACGGGCGAGACACCCGAAACCGCCGCCGACACCGCCGTCGCCCCCGCCCCGATCGTACCGCCCATGCCGCTCCCCCCGCCCGCTCCGGGCGAAACCTACGCGGCGGCGGAAGAGCCGGCCACGCCGGCACGCGCCGAGGCGGCGGCAGAGGAAGCGACAGCGGAAGAACCGGGCGACATGGCGGATATGGCGGCCATGCTCGAAATGGCGGACGAGGTCGAAACCGCCCTGAAGTCCGAAGAACCCGAAACCGCCGGCGAGTCCGAAGATCAGGCGGAAATCGAAGCCGAAATGGAAATCGACGCGGCCATGGCCGAAGAAGCCGACGAAGACGAGGACATGGCCGAAAGCATCGAGGCCGCCGCCGAAACGGTCGCGGAGGACGAAACGGCGCAGGCCGAACCGGTCGAATTGAAGCCGGCGGCCGCCGAAAGCGAAACAACCGAACCGGCAGTGTCGCAGAACGAACCCGACTTTTATCAGAAATGGATCAACTCGGGCTACGGCGCCACCACGTCCGAACCGGTCAACGTGACCGGATTGTACGCGGCGCCCGAATACGTCATGCCCCAGGCGGTCTCGGTTCAGTCGGTCCCGGCCCAGTCGGTCGACGCGGCGGACTTGACGGAAAGGACGGGCGACGAACTGGCGTCCGATTTGTTCGAGTCGGAAGACGCTTTGCTGTCCGAACCGGCCGCCGTGGCCCGCAGTCTGCCGCCCGCCGCCGTCGCGCCCGCAACCTCTTCCGAAGTCGCGGCCGGAGGCGAGGTGGTCAGCACCGAGTTGGTGCCGATGGCGCCCCTGGAACTCGACCTCCCGGGCGACGGCCCGGTGTACAGCATGCCGCTGGCGGTGGAACAGCCGCGCGGCTTCCGCACCGTCGATCTGGTTTTGCCGGAGGATCCGGAAGCGGCGGCAATCAGCCCCGCCCCGCAGATGACCGATACCGCCCGCTTCTATAGCAATCCCGGCGCCATCCGCGTCCTGCTCCTGCCCTACCACGATCGGGAGAACCCGAACAACCTGATCTCCCACACCGGCGGCGGCGAAGTGGTCACCACCCTTTACGGCACCCAGCTGTCGCAGGATCCGCAAATACAGGTCCTGTGGGACGCCAGCGGCCAGGCGAGCCACGACCGGCTGGTCGACCGGAATGAAGCCATCCAGTTGGGGAAAATGGTCGGGGCGGATTATGTGATTCGCGGCCAGGTGGTGGAGTTCCGCCGCGCGCAGTCGGTCCCGAGCCTTTATTCCGCCGTCATCTCGACCGCCGTCCTGGCGGCGCAGATGGTGTTCGCGGAAATGTCCGGCGTCGATGTCGCGACCGAGGTGTACCGCGTGTCGGACGGCGCCTGCGTCATGTCCCGGCGCGACCGCGCGCAGCAGAAATACGTGGTCCAGGCGGAAAAGACGGTCCGCCGCCTCGCCGCCGGCATGGCGACGGGCGTCGCCAAGGCGATGAAGGATCCGAACGCCGAACTCATGGACCCGCTGATCGACGAGTTTCAGCCGACCACGGTGCTTGGACTGAAATAGCAATTCACGATTCACAATTCACAATTCACAATTAAACCGCAATCCTTGGGTGAAGGGGTTGCGGTTTAATTGTGAATTGTGAATTGTGAATTGTGAATTCAGACCGTCATCCCGCCATCCACCGAAATCACCGCGCCATTCATGAAGCCGTTCCCGTCCCATGCGGCGAACAGAATGGCGTTGGCTATTTCGTCCGGCGCGCCGAGGCGGCCCATCGGCTGCCTGGCGACGAAATCGGCCATGGCCGCTTCCGGATCGGCGAAGGCGTCGATGCGGCCCCGGAGGGACGGCGTCAGCGTCGTGCCGGGGCAGACGCAGTTGATGCGGATGTTGTCCTTCATGTGATCGGCGGCCATCGCCCTGGTCAGGGACACCACGGCGCCCTTGGAAGCGGAATAGGCGGCCCGGTCCTTGACGCCCTTGAGGGCGGCGGACGAGCCGTTGTTGACCACCACTCCCCCGCCCTGCTTCAGCATCTGCCGGATCACCAGTTGCGACAGCATGAACACGCCCTTGACGTTCACCTCCAGCGTGCGCATGAGATCCTCTTCCGGCGTGTTGTCGACCCGGCCCGGAATGACGATGCCGGCGTTGTTGACCAGCACGTCGATGCGGCCGAAGGCGGCCAGCGTCTCGTCGACGATTTTCCGGCAGTCGGCCGCGACCGACACGTCGCCCTGGATGAACATGGCCTGGCCCGAACCGGCCTGCCTGGCCATGTCGAGCGTCTTGTTGCCGCGCTCGGCGTTCAATGTGTTGACCACCACCTTCGCGCCCGCCCTGGCGAACAGGACGCAGGCCGCCTGCCCGATGCCGGCGCCGGCGCCGGTCACAATCACCACCTTGTTGGTAAAGTCCATGCCCTCTCCTTGTCTCGCGAATGCATATTTACGCAAACAGCAAATTCGGCAGCCACAGCACGATTCCCGGGAAGAAAATCATTATACTGATGGCGACCAGTATGGCGATGAAAAACGGCAGGCTCTTCTTCATGTATTCGCCGATGGAACAGTCGAGGATGCCGCACACCGTGTACATCGCCACCCCCACCGGAGGCGTCATGATGCCGAGGGTCGTGGTCGTGCACAGGATGAGGCCGAACTGCACGGTGTCGACGCCGACGTTCTTGATGAGCGGCAGGAATATGGGCGTGAACAAGAGGACGCACACCGAGCCGTCGATGAACATGCCGGCCACGAACAGGAACGCCACCACCACGTAGACGATGACGTAGGGGTTCATGGTCATGTCGGTGACGAAGCCGGTGATGGCCTGCGGCACCCGTTCGTAGGGAATGCCGTAGCCGAAAATGCCGGTCATGGCGATGAGGAACATGATGGCGCCGACGTCGCCGGTGGTGTGGCGGAGGGCGGTCACGAAGTTCTTCCAGGTCAGTTCGCGGTAGGCCGCCACCCCCACCACCACCGAATAGACGCAGGCGAAGGCGCCCACCTCGGACGGGGTGAAAATGCCCAACCGGATGCCGACCAGCAGCAGCACCGGAAACATGATGGCCCACAGGGATGACCAGGTCGCGGCGAGGATTTCCGCCATCGGCGCCCGCTGCGGGCGGATAGGCCGGTAGCCGTGGCGTTTCGAGGTTATCCATACCGTGATCATGAGGACGGCCATCATCAGCAGGCCGCAGATCAGCCCGGCGGCGAACAGCCTGCCGATGGACACCAGGCCGGTGGTGCCGTAGATAATCATGCCTATGCCGGGCGGAATGGTCGAGGTGATGATGGAGGTGAAGCCGATGACGGCGACGGTGTAGCCTTTCGAATAGCCGTCCTTCAGCATGTCCGGGCCGAGAATGCGGGCCTCCATGGCCGCGTCGGCGGTCGACGATCCGGACACGCCGCCCATCAGGGTCGAGAGGACGACGCTGACCTGGGCCAGGCCGCCGGTCATGTGGCCGGTCAACACCTTCGACAGCGTGATGAGCCGCATGGTGATGCCGCACACGTTCAGCAGATTGCCGGCGAAGATGAAGAGCGGGACGGCCAGCAGGGCGAAATTCTGGGTCTGGGAAATGGGCAGCTGCACGGTCGTGGTGAACGGCATTTCGGTGTGGATGAGGAAAAACACGCAGCCGGAAATGCCGAGAGCGAACGCCACCGGCATGCCGATGACGAGAAGGACGAGGAATGCGATCATCACCCAGATCATACGCACCCCCTTTCCGCCCCGTCCGTTTCATTCGGGACAACCGGGGCGTCGGAACGTCCGGTCAGCCGGCGGTAGAAGCCCCGAATCTTAATGCTGGTGGTGACGAGCATGAGCACACAGGCGACCGGGAGGCTGATGGTAATCCAGGTGTAGCTGAAATTCGGAATGCCCTGGAAGGTGCGGACGCGGGTTTTGTACGACAGAATGGCGCCGAACCAGATCATGGCGACGAGGAAGACGAAAATGAGGGAGTAGGACAGGATGGACAGGCAGTGCTGGATTTTGATCGGCAGGCGCGTCGTCACCATGTCGAGATTCACCAGCTTGTCCTCCCGCAGCCCGACGTCGGCGGACAGGAACACGCACCAGGCGAAGAGGAACAGGGATATTTCCAGCGACCAGTTCATCGGCCGCGACAGCGAGCGCATGATGGCGGCGACGAAGATCAGCAGCGTCGACATGCACAGGGTGACCATGGCCAGCGCGAGTTCGACCCGGCACAGGCGGGCGTAGAATTTTTTCATGAAAGGGCCTTGATGGATTGGGATATGATTGGGAAGCGAAATTAAGAATTAATAATGAACAATGAACAATTATGGATTAATGAATTAATTGACCATTATCTGAACAAATAACGCTTCTGACAAGGCAATTGTTAATTGATTCATTAGCCCATAATTCTTCATTGTTCATTATTCATTGTTAATTGTCGGTTCAGGGTTTCTTGCCCATCTGCTCGAACACGGCCTTCCGCACATCCATGAGGCCGAGCACCTCGTACGCCTTGAGGCCGGCCTTGCGGAACGCGTCCATGTCGATGTCCTTCTGTTCGATGATGGTCATGCCCTTTTTCTTCATCTCCTGCTTCGCTTCCTCGGAATACTTGTTCATGATGTCGTAGGACACCTTCTTGCCCGCCTTCTGGCATTCCTCGTCGATGATTTTCTGGTATTCGGGCGGGAGCGACTTGAACCATTCGGCCGAGGTGATGCTGAAGTTCACGAGAAGAATGTGGCCGGTCTCGGTCAGGTATTTCAGCACTTCGTACATGCTGCTGTGGTAGGAGGCGACATACACGTTTTCACAGCCGTCCACCGCCTTGGTCTGGACGCCCGAATAGACTTCGGTGTACGGCATGGCGACCGGCACGGCGCCGAGGGCGCGGACCGATTCCTGCCAGGCCGGGGCCGGGGCGGTGCGGATGCGGAGGCCGTTCAGATCGGCCGGCTTGTGGACGGGCACGTTGGTCAGGAAATGGCGGAAGCCCTGGACGAAATAGAACGACAGGATATGGATGCCGTGCTCGTCCTCGAGCCGCTTTTTCCAGCCCTTGATGATGTCGAGCTCGTTCAGCTTCTCGACCTCGTCCAAGGATTCGGCGAAATAGGGGCAGTTCAGGGCGGCGAATTCCTTGACGTAATTTCCCATTCTCGCGGCGTCGGAATTCTGGCCGATGGGCGCGCCGGACCGCATCTGCTCGATGATATCCTCCTCCACCCCCAACTGCGCGCTGTGATAGACCTGGATTTCCACCTCGCCGTTGGTGCGCTGCTTCACCGCGTCGGCCCACGCGAGCCAGGCCTTGTGGTACGGATCGCTTTCGGTGTGGACGTGATTGAAGCGAAGGACGTACTTGGGCTGACCCGCCCAGGCTGCGCCTATCGCCAGCAAAAGGACCATAACGGAAAGCACCATTCTTTTCATCGCGTTCCCTTTCATTACACCAACGTTCAAACACAAGCCGCATATCTCCCATATACGCGGAAACGTACAATTTTCAACGGCCAAATTATTCGCCCGGGAAAAGGTTGGCGTGCAAGCGGTTAGGGAACGGGGGCAAAGCAAAGTGCGAATTCGGAATCGTCATGGGCACCCGGGCGGCAAACCGAAAACAATGTATACAATTTATCAAACCCGTCAAGAAAAAATACGGCTGTTTACAGACATTATTCGTGGAAACCGGTGTTCGCATCCCCTTGACTTGCGTAGGTTCCGCTCCATAATGATGCGTAGTTTAA